>DASUXK010000266.1:0-5917 GCA_036377935.1 Usitatibacter sp. | reverse complement strand
GCGGTGCCGGACGGGGCGCGGCGCCGACGGGCGCGGGGCGCATCCACGCGCGCCCTTTCTCCATCGCCCGCCGGGCCGATTCGGGCGTTCCCCTAGCGGCCTCGTAGGCCTCGTTCGAGGAGCGATACAACAGAACGTAGCCAGCCATCGCGTTTCTCCTTTCCTGTCCCATGGTCGAACGGCGGGGCGCCGATTCGACAATGACCATGAAAAAGCGCGATGTCGAATCCCCCCTCCCTCGTTCGACTTACACTCATATTCCGAGGAGATCCCATGGCCACCCGACGCAAACCGCCCGCCCGCCGTAAACCCGCCCGCCGAACGGCCGCCATCGCGACGATCGCGCCGTGCCTCTGGTTCGACGGCCAGGCCGAGGAGGCCGCGCGCTTCTACGTCTCGATCTTCGAGAAGTCGAAGATCGTCTCGGTGAGCCGCTTCCCGAACGTGGGCCAGGAAGTGCACGGGCGGCCCGCGGGCTCCGTCATGACCGTGGACTTCGTGCTGAACGGCGTGCCCTTCACGGCGCTCAACGGCGGCCCGCTCTTCAAGTTCAACGAGGCGGTGTCGCTGCAGGTGCTATGCCGCACGCAGGCGCAGATCGACCACTACTGGGAGAAGCTCTCCGAGGGCGGCGACGAGCGCGCGCAGGCGTGCGGCTGGCTCAAGGACAAGTTCGGCGTCTCCTGGCAGATCTCGCCGGTGCAGATCATGAAGCTCTTCAAGGACCCGAAGTCGAAGGCGACCGAGCGCGCCTTCGCGGCGATGATGGACATGAGGAAGCTCGACATCGCCGCGCTGAAGAAGGCGCACAAGGGCTAGCGAGCTTCAGGCCGCCGGCCGGATCACCGTCATCGCCGGCCTCGGCGGCGCGGTCAGCATCCGGTACTGCAGCACGATGGCGGCGATCACGAGCGCCGATCCCGCGAGCTCGGGCGCCCCCGGGTGCTGGCCCAGCGCGGCGCCGATCGCCATCGCCGAGACGGGCACCATGTTGATGAAGAGCATGGCGTTCACCGGGCCCAGCGCGCGCACGCCGCGATTGAAGGCGAGCGCCGCCGCGACCGTCGGGATGAGCACCGTGTAGGCGATGTGGGGCGAGGCCGCGAGCCACTCTCTCGCCGACGGCGCATGGGTGAGGCCGGCCGCTTGCGCGAGGGCGACGCCGAGCGCGATCGCGGGCAGCGCGACCACCATCGTGAAGGCGGTGTACTCGCGCACGTCGAGCCGCGGCAGCGCGCCGGGCCCCAGCGTGTACGTCACCCAGCCGAGGCTTCCGAGGAAGACCACCGCATCGCCGTGCCACGAGCCGCCGGCCGATCCGCCCGCGCCCGAGACGATGAAGACGCCGGCGAGCGCGAGGCCCGCGACCGCCCACGTCCACGAAGGCGGCACGCGCCGCTCGAGGAAGGCGCGCGCGACGATGGTGGAGATCGGCATCGTCGCCATGATGAGCGCCGCGTGCGAAGCCACGGTCCATTGCAGGCCGATGAAGACCACGATGCCGAAGACGCCGTAGCCCGCGATGCCGTGGAAGGCGAGGCGGCCGAGGTTCGGCGCGAGGAGCCGCCAGCGCAGGGCGCCCGTCGCGGCGAGGATCGCGACGATCACGGCGGTGGCGCCGGTGTAGCGCGCGAGCGAGAACCACCAGGGATCCACGTGCGCGAGCGCGGACTTCCCGACGTGGAAGAGGCTTCCCCAGGCGAAGGTGGCGAAGAGCAGCAGGCCGGCGCCGAGGCCGTTGGAATTCGTCTTCATGTCGCGGTCGCTCCGTGATTTCGATGGAGCCGAGTCTAGGAACGGACGGCCCGCGCATCCATTCGTATCTTCCGAGGAGCGCCTTCCGCGAATCCGAACGCGCCCGCGCGACCCATCGGGCAGAATGCCCGCATGGAGCTCTATCAACTCAAGTCCTTCGCCGCCGTCGCCCGCGAAGGCAACCTCACGCGCGCTTCCGAGAAGCTCTTCACGAGCGTCCCGGCGGTGAGCGCGCAGATCAAGGCGCTCGAGGACGAGTTCGGCGTGCAGCTCTTCCGGCGATCGGCGCGCGGCATGGCGTTGACCGAGGCGGGCACGCGGCTGCTCGCGGAAGCCGAGCGCGCGCTGGATGCCGCGAACCAGGTGAAGGCCGCCGCCTCCGCCGTGCGCGGGGAAGTGCGCGGCGTCGTGCGCATGGGCACGATCACCGATCCCGTATCGCTGCGCCTCGGCAAGGCGTTGGTGCTCCTCGCGAGCCGCCACCCCGACGTGTCGCTGCGCCTCGAGCAGGGCATTTCCGGCGTGGTGATGGAGAAGGTGCGCGCGGGCGAGCTCGATTGCGGCTACGTCATCGCGGACGATTTGCCTGCCGATCTCGCGGGCCGTCGGCTCTGCGCCGTCGAGCTCGTCGTGGCGCTCCCCTGGCGCCTGAAGGCGAAGGCCGCGGCGATGACGCTCGACGAGGTGCTCGACCTGCCGTGGGTCGGCACGCCGCCGCCGTGCTCGATGCGCAAGCACGCGGAGAAGCTCTTCCGCGAGGCGGGCCGCGAGTTCCGCTTCGTGACGCTCGCCGATGTCGAGGGCAGCATGCGCAGCCTCATCGCGAGCGGACTGGGCGCGGGCATCCTGCGCCGCGACCAGGCGCTCGAGGCGCAACGCGCGAAGGAGCTCGCCGTGTGGGGCGGCTGGAAGGCGCAGTCCTCGCTCTTCTGGCTCTCTCGGGCCGATGCGGCGGCGAGCGCGCAAGGCCGCGCCATCGCCGCGGTGCGCGAGTGCGTGATGGAGGCGTGGGGGGTCGCGGGCGCCGCTTGAGCGGCAATGGCCGCCCGAAGAAGGAGACGTGCGCCGCGTGGATCGCGCAGGCGGCGCTGCGCGAGGCCGAGATGGGGTTTCCCGAGCGCGCGGCGGAGCGGGCGAAGGCCGCGCTCGACCGCTCGACGGGCCGCGAGGTGCGCTGCATCTCCGCCTATGCGCTCGCACGATCGGGCGAGGCCGCCCTCGCCGTGCAGGCGGCCGCGTCGAACGCTCCCTGATCGACGATCCCGTCCTTCGGGAGCGTCGGGTTGTCGACCGGCCCGTACGATCCGCGGCTTCGCCCCGCGATTCCTGCATTTCGTCGCCGGGGACTGGCCCGCGCGCCGGGCATGGCTCAAAGTGGAGAAGTCGTCTACCGGGGAGCCCTCGATGATGCGTCGGATCGCACTTTTGCTGGCCGGCCTGGCGGTCGCCGCGGGCGCAACGGCCGCGGAGCCCGTGAACCACCGCTCGATGTGGATCGGCGGCGATCTCGAGATCACGCGCTCCGTCGAGGGGCCGGTGCTCGCGATCGGCGGCGACGTGACGGTGAACGCGCCGGTGAACGGCGCGGTGCGCGTGGCGGGCGGCACGGTCACGCTCGGTTCCGACGCGGCCGTCATGGGCGACGTCTCGATCGCGGCCGGCACGCTGGACATCGAGGGCCCGATCCTCGGCGACCTGCACGCCGCCGCGGGGGACATGCGCATCAATGGACAGGTGACGGGCGATGCGTCGATCGCCGCCGGCTCGCTCGTGCTCGGTCCGCACGCGCGCATCGAGGGCCACCTCCACTTCCGTGGATCGGACCTGGTCCGCGAGCCCGGATCGCAGGTTCTCGGCGGCGTCGCGCGATCCGAGCGCCATCGGCATTGGCAGGAGCGTGCGTGGACGGATCGCTTCTCCCACGGCTGGTTCTGGACGGTGCTGCTGGTCCTGTTCGCCGCGCTCATCGCGGCCGCGCTGCCCGACGCCTCGCAGCGCATGGCGCGCGAGCTGCGCGAGCGCCCGTGGGTCACGCCGCTCCTCGGCCTGCTCGCGTTGTTCTGCATTCCGGTCGCTGCGGTGCTGCTGATGATCACCGTCATCGGCATTCCCGTCGCCGTGCTGGGCCTCGCCTTCTACGCCGCGCTGCTGCTCGTGGGCTACGTGTGGCTCGCGGTGGTGGTCGGGGGGATGCTGCTCGATCGCGTGAGTCCCGAGGCCGCGGCGCGCACTGCCGGGCGCGTGGGCGCGGCGGTGCTCGCGATGCTCGTGCTCGCGGTGCTCGTGCGCGCGCCCTTCGTGGGCGGGCTCTTCAGGCTGGTCGCGCTGATGGCCGGGGTCGGGATGATCGTGGCGGTGGTGCTTCGGCGGTCTCCGCCGCGAGAGGCTCGGCCGGCGGTGTGACACTTCTCGCATAGGCAACCCGCACGCCTGCATGGTCGAGGCGATCGCCGAGAAGGTCGACGCGAGCCGGGATTCGAGGACTAACGTTTGCAAGCGGAAATGCGGCCGCATTCGCGTGGATATCGTCGAATCCCGGTAGCATAGGCGGTTCTAAAGTCTCAACCGCCCCCTCCACTCGAAAAGTCCACATGCCTACAGCCAACAAGTCCGCGCGCAGCGGCAAGAAGCAAGCCCGCCTTTATCACCTCGATCCCAACACGATCCAGAAGCTCGATGCGCTCGCCGTGCTCTGCGGCGGCCACGGCGCCGCGGTCACTTACGCCATCGACGCGACTTACGAGGCGGCCGGCGCCGCCTTGAAGAAGCTGAAGGTGAAGTCGCCGCGTTAAGCCCGGCGAAGGGTCAGCGCACGTCGAACGCATCCACGACGACGTACGACCCATCGGTGTTCACCACCCGGATCATCAGCGTATGCGGCCCGTTGGCGAGGCCGTCGGCCCTGAATATGGGCATCTGGTAGCCCTCGATGGGGTACGCCTGGAACAGCTTGATGCGTTCGATGAACGCGCCGTCGAGATAGACGTCGGCAACGCCCGCGGCGCTGTCCTTCTCGCAGCCGATCCAGGTGACCGACGTGCCGGTGAAGCTGAACGTGGCGGTCGCGCCCGTCTGGCTGGACGTCGACGTCACCCCCTCGCTCCACACGCGCGCGTTATTGTCGTGGGTCCACGCGCCGGTGTACGCGATCGACGCATCGTAATCCTCGTAGCGCCTTCCCGGCGCCATCACGTCGAGCGCGTCCACCACGACGCGCGCGGCCGTCGATGACGCGTTCTTCTGGCCGGTCGCCTGGATCGTCAACGTGTGGTCCGCGTCGGCGAGCCCCGCCTTCGTGAACACCACCGGCTGGTAAACGATGGTCGGAGAGTAGAGGTCGACCTGCGTGGGCGCGCCGCCGTCCACTTGCACGGTGGCGATGCCGGCGTCGGCGCCGCGATAACCGATCCAGCTGATCGCCGTTCCGCGGAACGGCACCGTGACGTTCGCGCCCGCGACCTGCGTCTCCTGCGCGGTGACGGGGACCTCGGGCAGGTTCGAGACCCCGCTCCCGCTCCACGGAAAGCCGCGGGGCGATTTCGTCCAGCCCGCGCTGTACTCGAGCTGGGGGTTCGTGTCCTGCCAATGGGACACGGTGAAATTGGGCTGGATGTCGAAGGCATCGACGACGACGAGGTTGCCGTCGGCCTGGCTGTTCCGGCGGCCCGTGGCCGTGATCGTGAGCGTGTGCTTGCCCGGCGCGAGGTCGTAGACGGTGTAGATCGGCGAATGGATCTCGTCGCTCGGTCGCGCGAAGAGATCGACTTCCCGGACCGGCCCCGAATCGACGCTCACCTGCGCGATGCCCATCCCGCGGCCGCGGCTGCCGATCCACCGGATCGATGTCCCGTCGAAGCCGATCGAGACGGTCGCGCCGGCACTGCTCGCTTGCACCGCGGAGCCGCCGCTCCATCCCTTGCTCGAATCGCTCTTCGTCCACGCGCCCGTCATGCTCACGGCCGGGTCGGACTCTTCCACGCGCATGCCGGCGGTCGGCAGTGCGGCGGGCGTGCCCACGGGATCGCCGCCCGGGCCGGAAGAGGTCGGGCTCGAGCCGCCGCCCCCGCCGCAGGAAGCCAGCACGGTCGCGAGCAACGAGATCAGGAGAAGACGCGGCATGAAGCGCTTCCGTGACGAAGGTTGTAGACGGGATTCCACGACC
>DASUXK010000265.1:0-4752 GCA_036377935.1 Usitatibacter sp. | reverse complement strand
GCCGGCGTGCCCGGCTACGAGGCGGTGATCTGGCTCGGCATCATGGCGCCGAAGGGCACGCCGAAGCCGATCGTGGACAAGCTCAATGCCGAGATCCGCAAGGTGGTGAGCTCGCCCGAGATCCAGGCCGCGTGGGACAAGCAGGGCGCCGTGCCGATGTCGATGTCGCCCGGGGAGTTCGACGAGTTCCTGCGCGGCGACATCGAGAAGTGGGCGAAGGTCGTGAAGATCTCGGGCGCGCGCCAGGATCGCTGAGCACCGCATGGCGACGTTGCGTTTCGTGAGCGCGGGCGCGGCCCAGGGGCTCGTCGGCACGGTCGCGCGCGAGCGGGGCATCGCGGTCGAGGGCAGCTTCGGCGCCGTGGGCGCGATGCTCGAGAAGCTGCGCGCGGGCGAGCCGTGCGACGTCGTCATCCTCACCCACGCGCAGGTCGCGGCGCTCACGGCCGAAGGCGCCGTCGTCCCGGGCACGAGCGCGGACCTGGGCGCCGTCGCCACCTCGATCGCGGTGCGCGCGGGCGACGAGGCGCCGCGCGTGGACGACGGAACGTCCTTGCGCGCGGCGCTCCTCGCCGCCGACGCGATCTACTTCCCCGATCCCGCGAAGGCGACCGCCGGCATCCACTTCGCGAAGGTCCTCGAAGGACTGGGAATCCGCGCCGAGGTGCGCGAGCGCATCCGCAACTTCCCCAACGGCGCGACCTCGATGCGCGAGATGGCCGCGTCGACGGGGCATCCCATCGGCTGCACGCAGGCCACCGAGATCCTCGCCACGCCGGGCGTGCGGCTGGTCGCGCCGCTGCCGCGCGGCTTCGAGCTCGAGACCGTCTATACGGCGGCGGTGAACGCCCGCGCGGCGCGCCGCGAGGAAGCGGCGGCCTTCGTGGCCGGGCTCACCGCGACCGAAACCCACGGCGTGCGCACGCGAGCGGGATTCCGCGGCGATGCGATCCGCCCCGCGGCGAGCGCCGATGCGCCGGCGATCCGCGCGCTGGTGCGCGCCATCCTCGAGGAGCACGGCCTCGCGCCCGATCCTTCCGGCATCGACCGCGACCTGGAGGATCCGATGGCGAGCTACGCGGGCCGCGGTGGGCAGCTCGACGCGGTGGTCGACGAATCGGGCCGCGTGATCGGCTGCTGCGGCGTGGCCCCGCTCGGCGAGGGCGCGTGCGAGCTGCGCAAGATGTATCTCGCGCGCGAGGCGCGCGGCCGCGGCCTCGGCAAGCGACTCCTCGCGCGCGCGCTCGCGTTCGCGCGCGGGCGCGGCTACGCGCGCATCGAGCTCGAGACCGCCTCGGTGCTCCGGACGGCGATCGCGATGTACGAGGCGGCGGGCTTCCGCCCGCTCGAGCGGCGCCCCGCGGCGTGCCGGTGCGACCGCGCCTTCGCGCTCGAGCTCGCGTAGGAGCGCGCCATCCCGCACCGCCGCATCGCCCGACGCCTCCTCGCGCTCGCGCTGGCCCTCGTCGCGACGGGCGCCGGCGCGCAGAGCGCCGTGACGCAGGCCGCGCCGGCCGCGCCGCTCTCCTCGGACGCCGAGCGCGTCTACGACTTCGCGAAGCCGCGCATCCTGCAGGTGCGCACGCTGCTGCAGGCCGCGGGCCGGCAGACGACCCTCGGCTCGGGCTTCGTGGTGAGCGCCGACGGCTACGCCATCACCAACTACCACGTGGTGTCGCGTTTCGCGCTCGACCCGCGCACCTACCGCCTCGAGTACCTCGCGCCCGACGGCGGGCATGGGGCGCTGCGGCTGCTCGCGATCGACGTCGCGCACGACCTCGCGGTGGTGAAGATCGACCACGCGAGCCTGCCGTATTTCGAGTTCGATCCGCGCGCCCTCGCCGGCCGCCTGCCCAAGGGCGAGCGCATCTACGCCATGGGCAACCCGCTCGACCTCGGCTTCACCATCGTCGAGGGCACGCACAACGGCCTCGTGGACCGCAGCTACGACGAGCGCATCCACTTCTCGGGCGCGATCAATCCCGGCATGAGCGGAGGACCGGTCACCGACTCGCAGGGCCGCATCGTCGGCGTGAACGTCGCCAAGCGCCTCGACGGCGAGCAGGTGGGCTTCCTCGTGCCCGCGCACTTCGCCGCCGACCTCCTCGAGCGCGCGCGCGGCGGCCCGCCGCTCGCCATCGACAAGGCGCGCGAGGAGGTCGGCCGCCAGCTCGACGCGTGGCAATCGCGGTTCTACCAGCGCCTCGCGCAGGAAGGATTCCGCGACGCGTCCTTCGGTCCCTACCGAGGCCTCGAGAGCGCCGCGCCGTGGATCACCTGCTGGGCCGCGACCAACGCCGACCAGGTGCCGAAGCCGCGCGTGTCGATCAACACGACGCGCTGCTCGAGCGCGACCAGCATCTTCGTCTCGGACCGCATCCTCACCGGCCGCGTGGACATCACGTACTCGTACCACCGCGCGATCGACCTCAACGCCTTCCAGTTCGCGAACGAGCTCGCGCAGCACGCGGCCGCCGGCGGCTTCGCCGCGGGCCGGCGCCTCACCGAGCAGTCGTGCACGCACGATTTCGTGGGCGCGCCGGGCGGCGGGCGACCGCTGCTGCGCGCCACGTGGTGCATGCGCGCCTACCGGGAGTTCGAGGGCCTCTACGACGTGACGGTGCTCGTGGGCACGCAGGACCGCGACCGCGAGGCGCTCCTCGCGCAGCTCGTGATGCAGGGCGTGTCCGAATCGAACGCGCTCGCGCTCGGCAAGCGCTTCCTCGAGGAGATCCGGTGGGCGCGCTGATGTGGATCGAGGTGCTCTCGCACCACGGCGACGTGGCGCTGCGCACGCGCATCGAGGGCGCCGAGGCGCGGGTCGGCCGCGCGTTCGACAACGACGTGGTGGTCGACGACCCGCACGTGGCGCCCCACCACCTGCGCATCTTCCGCGCCGAGGACGGGGAGCTGGTCGCCGAGGACCTCGGCACCGTGAACGGCCTGTATGCCGAGCACGGCCGCGATCGCGCCCCGCGCCTTTCGCTTTCGGCGGCGCCCGGGCTGCGCATCGGCCGCACGATCCTGCGCGTGCACGACGCCGCGCGCCCGGTCGCGCCCGAGAAGCCGCTCACGCCGCCGCGCGCGCACGCGGCGTGGGCCGCGGGCCTCGCGGTGGCCGTGGTCGGCGCCCTGCTGCTGATCGAGTGGCTCGGGCTCACCACCGAGCGCAGCGCCAACCTGATGCTGCTGCCGATCGTGGGCTTCGCCGCGGCCGTGGTGGTGTGGTCGGGGCTCTGGGCGCTGCTCTCGCGCCTGTTCTTCGGGCAGGCGCGCTTCGCGCTGCAGCTGCGCATCGCGCTCACCGTGTGCCTCGCGTTCCTGCTCTGGGACCAGGCGGCCGAATGGCTCTCCTACGGCCTCGCCTGGCCCGCGCTCGACGAGGAATCGACCTACGGCGCCTGGGCGCTGCTCGCCGCCGCGTGCTACGGGCACCTGCTCTCGATCGGCCCGCGCCGGATGCCGATCGCGATGGGCGTCATCGTCGCGCTGCTCGCGGCGGGCGCGGCCATGCAGCTCGCGAGCGGCGCCGAATCGCGGCGCGTGGTGGGCGACCGCGCGACGCTGGGAGAGCTGAAGCCGCCGGCCGCGCGCATCGTGGCCCCCGTGACGACCGAGGCCTTCCTGCGGGAGACGGCGAAGGCGAAGCGCGCGGTCGACGAGTCGCGCAAGCGCGAGCCGCCTTCCGGCGGCGCGCTCTCGGAGCCCGACGCCGGCGACTGAGCCGCGCTACTTCAGCGAGGCGAGCTTGCCGAGGTCCAGCCCGTTCACGCTCGAGCGCAGCGTGTCGAGGTCGACGCCCTCGCCTTTGGCGGAGACCACGAAGCGCTGCGCGAGGACCACCGTGTACTCGCTCGGGCCGCCGTTCTTTTGCACTTCCTCGTGCACCAGCCGGTCGCCTTCCTGCCGGGTGACCTCCTTGCGCTGGGCGTCCTCGTGCTCGCCCTGCACGCCCACCCAGCCGGCGAGGCCCAGCAGCCCCGCGGCCCCGCCCGTGTCGCTCACCTCGAGCTCGACGCGCTTCCTGCCGTCCGCGTCCGCATAGGTGGCCGCCGCCTTCGCGACCATGAGGCCCTTCACGCCGCTGCGGTCCGTGCTCATCGCGGTGCGCGGCAGGCCCGCGAACTTCTCGGGGACGAAGGGCTTGATCTGGTCGACCTGCACCGGATCCACGCCCTTGCCGCCGGACAGCGCCGTGCCGAGCGCGCCCAGCGCCGCTTCCACCTGCTTGTTGGGGTCGCCGCTCTTCTGCGCCTCGTCCATCCGCTGGTTCGCTTCGTCCATGCGGCGGTTGAAGTCGTCGAGCTTGCCCATGGGCGAGGCGCGGTCGAACGTGGGCGGCGGCGCGGTCGGGCCGCCGAGCCCCATCATTCCGACGCCTCCCGCGCCGGCGAGGAGCCCGCCGATCGTGCCGATCACCACCGAGAGCACGATGCCGGCGATGACCACCACCGCCGTGTAGCCGGCCGCCTTCTCCGCGGGCGCGCGCATCACGGGCGAAAGCCCGAGGTAGAGCAGGTAGATCGCGTAGAGCGCGGCGAGCAGGACCAGGATGCCCAGCATCGGCAGGATCGTCACGACGCTCACCACCCACACCGGGGTGTACGCGTAGGCCGCGACCTTGATCGCGCGGGAGAAGCCCTTCTCCGCGCCGAACGTGGGCGCGAGCGCGTCGATGATGAACGCCAGCACGTACACCATGACGACCGCCATGACGACGTGGTAGATCGCCGAGGCGAGGCCCCAGCCGAT
>DASUXK010000264.1:0-4580 GCA_036377935.1 Usitatibacter sp. | reverse complement strand
CGCGCGGTGCTCTCGAAGGAGGTGGACTTCAGCTGCGGCAACCTCACCTCCGCCATCGGCCTCATCAAGGGGGGCAAGCTGCGCGCGCTGGTCGTCACCACCCCGGAGCGCGTGAAGGACATTCCCGACGTGCCGACCGCGCGCGAGACGGGATACCCGCAGCTCGAGGCGATCGTCGGCTGGAGCGCGCTCTACGGCCCGCCGGGCTTGCCGAAGGACGTCGTGGCGCGCTGGACCGAGGTGCTCTCGAAGGTCGCGAACGATCCGCAGTGGCTCGCGGGCGAGGCGAAGATCGGCAGCATCCCGCGCATCCTTCCGCCCGACGAGACGGAGCGCTTCGTCGCCGACCAGTTCCAGGTCTACCAGCAGCTCGGCCACAAGCTCGGCATCCAGCTGAAGTGACGCCGCGGCAAGTCGCCTCGCGCGGGCGCATGGACTTCCCCGGCACCGAGCTGCCGATCCTCCAGGCGCCCATGGCGGGCGTGCAGCTCGGCGCGCTCGCCGCCGCGGTCTCCGAAGCCGGCGGGCTCGGCGCGCTGCCGTGCGCGCTGCTCACGCCGCAAGCCATGGCGAAGGAGCTCGAGCTCATCCGCGCGCGGACCTCGAAGCCGTTCAACGTCAACTTCTTCTGCCACGCCCCGCCGCGGGCCGACGCCGCGCGCGACGCGCAATGGCGCCGCGCGCTCGAGCCCTACTACCGCGAGCTGGGCATCGATCCGGCCTCGATTGCGTCGGGGCCCGGGCGCGCGCCGTTCAGCGCCGAGGCCGCGGACGCGCTCGAGCCGTTCCGCCCCGCGGTGGTGAGCTTCCATTTCGGGTTGCCCGCGCCCGATCTCCTCGCGCGCGTGAAGTCGTGGGGCTCGAAGGTGATCGCCTCGGCGACCACGGTGGAGGAGGCGCTGTGGCTCGAAGCGAGGGGCGTGGACGCGGTGATCGCGCAGGGCCTCGAAGCCGGAGGCCATCGCGGCATCTTCCTCTCCGGGGATCTCACCACGCAGCTCGGCACGTTCGCGCTCGTTCCGCAGGTCGTGCGCGCCGTGAAGGTGCCGGTGATCGCGGCGGGCGGCATCGCGGACGCGAGCGGCGTCGCGGCCGCGCTCGCGCTCGGCGCCTCGGCCGTGCAGGTGGGCACCGCGTTCCTCCTCTGCGACGAGGCGACCACGAGCCCGCTGCATCGCGCGGCGCTGAAGGGCGATGCCGCGCGCCACACCGCGCTCACCAACGTCTTCACCGGGCGCCCCGCGCGCGGCATCGTGAACCGCATCGTTCGCGAGGTGGGGCCCCTCAGCCCGCATGCGCCCGAATTCCCGCTCGCCACCTCCGCGATCGCGCCGCTGCGCGCGAAGGCCGAGGCGCGGGGCTCGGGCGATTTCTCCCCGCTGTGGAGCGGAGAGAACAGCACCGGCTGCCGGGAAATTCCCGCCGCCGACCTCCTGCGCGCGCTCGCCGCCCGGCTCTGATCGCGGCGATTGCGTCGCCGCCGCGCGCGTAGCACACTCACGCGCATCAACGCCGCGTTCCCCACAAGACGGCGTGTGCGATCCCGGAGTGTCGACGTACCGAACCGGCCCACGAGGCCGGGCGGCTTCCCATCGTACGGACCAGAGGGGGTTTCCATGCGAATCGTTTCCATGCGCGCGCTCGCCGCCGCGGCGGCGGTGCTCGCCGCCGTTTCCATGTCCACGGCATCGGCGGCGAAGCCGCAAGTGCCGCCGGGCGACACCACGCCCATCAAGCCGGTCTTCATCCCGCTCGGCGTGGACGCGCGGATGACGACGGTGGTCGTCAAGCTCTCCGGCGCGCCGGTCGCCGAGCAGGAGGGCAACGCGGGCCGGCGCTACAGCCGGGCCGAGAAGGACAACGCGAAGCGCTCGATCAAGGCGCAGCAGGACGCGTTGCGCGGCAGCATCCAGGCGCTCGGCGGCACCGTGATCGGGAGCTACCAGTCTGCGTACAACGGCATGAAGGTGCGCATCCGGCGCGACAAGGCCGCGCAGCTCGCCGCGCTTCCGGGCGTCGTCGCGGTCAAACCCGTGCTGCTCATGAAGCCCACCAACGCGAGGAGCGTCCCCTACATCGGCGCGCCCGCCGTGTGGCAGAGCCTCGGCGTGCACGGCGAGCACATCAAGGTCGCGATCATCGACACCGGCATCGACTACACGCACGCCAACTTCGGCGGCCCCGGCACCGCCGCGGCGTACGAAGCGGCCCACGCGAACGAGACGGCGCCCGCCGACCCGAGCCTCTTCGGGCCGGCCGCGCCGCGCGTGAAGGGCGGCATCGACCTCGTCGGCGACGCGTACGACGCGGGCAGCGACGATGACGCCATCGCGACACCGCATCCCGATCCGAATCCGCTCGACTGCAACGGCCACGGCTCGCACGTGGCGGGCAGCGCCGCGGGCTCCGGCGTGAAGGCCGATGGCACCCCGTATGCCGGGCCTTACGACGCTTCGACCGTCGCGTCGCCCAGCGACTGGGCGATCGGCCCCGGCGTGGCGCCGAAGGCCGACCTCTACGCGATCCGCGTCTTCGGCTGCGAGGGCTCGACCAACATGACGGTCGACGCGATCGACTGGGCCGTGGACCACGACATGGACGTGATCAACATGTCGCTCGGCGCGCCCTTCGGCGCGGCGGACGATCCCTCGGCGGAAGCGTCGACGAACGCGGCGAAGGCCGGCGTGGTCGTCGTGGCCGCCTCCGGCAACGAGGGCGGCAACCCGTACATGACGGGCTCGCCGGGCACGGGCGACGGCGCGATCTCGGTCGCGGCGAACGACTCCACGCAGAGCTTCCCCGGCGCGCTCCTCACGTTCGGCAGCACCACGGTGCCCGCGATCGACGCGAACGGCTTTCCGCTGCCGCCGCTCTCGAGCTACAGCGTGAAGGTCATCGGCAACCTCGGCTGCACCGTGGCCGACTACGGCGGGCCCCACTCCCTGCCGCCGAACACGATCGCGGTCGTCGACCGCGGCACGTGCGCGCGCGTGGCCAAGGCGATCTCCGGCCAGCAGGCGGGCGCGGCCGCGGTGGTGATGCTCAACACCGATGCCTCGTTCCCGCCGTTCGAAGGGCCGATCACGCAGAACCCCGACGACGGCACGCCGTTCAACGTGACGATCCCGTTCTTCGGCGTGCGCGGCCCGTTCACGAACCCGGCGAGCGATGCGGGCAAGCTGCGCGCGGCGGTCGACGGCACGGCGGTGAACGTCTCGCCGGTGAACCTCGGCAACCCGTCGTTCCAGGCGTTCGCGAGCTTCAGCTCGGCGGGCCCGCGCACCGGCGACAGCGCGTTGAAGCCCGAGATCACCGCGCCCGGGGTCGGCATCTTCTCCACCGCGGTGGGCACCGGCAACGCGGCGGCGTCGCTCTCCGGCACGTCGATGGCCACGCCGCACGTGACGGGAGTCGCGGCGCTCACCGTGCAGGCGCACCCCACGTGGAAGGTCGAGGACATCAAGGCCGCCATCGTCGGCACCGGTGCCCCGTCGAAGGTGGCGAATTACGGCGTGAGCCGCGGCGGCACGGGCCTCGTGCAGCCGGAATCGTCCACCGCGACGCAGGTCGTCGCGCGCGTGAACGGCGGCAAGTTCGACGCGGCGCTCTCGTTCGGCTTCGAGGAGCTCACGAAGGATTTCCGCGGCACGAAGACCATCACGCTGCGCAACAACGGCGCGGCGGCCGCGAGCTTCCACGTGGCGCAGGCGCGTGCTTCCGGCAGGCCGCACACCTTGCAGATCGACAAGTCCGCGGTGACGGTGCCGCCGGGGGGGAGCGCGACGGTGAACGTGTCGCTCTCGGTCCCGGCTGCGAGCGCGGGCAACTCGGATGCGTTCCGCGAGGTGGCGGGGCTGGTCGAGTTCACGCCCGCCGGCGCGTCGGACAACGGCGGGATCGCGCTGCGCGTGCCGTACTACATGGTGCCGCGCGTGCGCGCGAACGTCTCCACCGATCTCGGCAAGTTGAAGGGGCCGAATCCGTCGACGCTCGCGACCGTCACCAACAGGAAGGGAACGATCGCGGGCGGGGCGGACTTCTACGCCTGGGGCATTTCCGACGGCAAGGACGCCGCCGACCACGTGAACGACGCCCGCAACGTCACCAACGACGTGAGGGCGATCGGCGCGCAGTCGTTCCCGTTCCCGTCCGGGGCGGTCCCGACGCGGCAGCTCATCGTCTTCGCCGTGAACACGTGGAAGCGCTGGTCCAACGCCTCGTCGAACGAGTTCGACATCTACGTCGACGTGGACAACGACGGGTTCGACGACTACGTGGTGGTGGGCGTGGACTTCGGCGCGGTGACCGCGGGGGATTTCAACGGGCGGATGGGCGCGTTCGTGTTCAGCCGGCGCTCGGATGCCGCGTCGATCGCCTTCTTCGCGACGGCACCCACCGACGGCTCCGTCGCGGAGCTGCCGGTGCTCTCGACGCAGCTGTGCATGCCGGGCGAGCCGTGCCTGTCCGATGCGAACCCGCGCTTCACGTACCACGCGGTGAGCTTCGACCTCGTGAACGGCGGGGTGGACGTGGTGCAGGGCTCCGCGGCGTTCAACCCGTGGAGGAACGCGATCACCACC
>DASUXK010000263.1:0-4621 GCA_036377935.1 Usitatibacter sp. | reverse complement strand
TCGGCATCGCCTTCCTTCCACGAGAGCGCCGCCCGATCGATGCCATGCCCCGAGCGCGTGCGCAGGAAGCCGTTGCGCGACAGCATCACCGTCACCGGCTCGTCGGCGACGGTCTCCACCATCGAGAGCGTGATGCGCTCGGCCTCTTCGATCACGGTACGGCGCGCGTCGCCGAACTTCTCCGCGTCCTCGCGCACTTCCTTCGCCGCGAGCTTGCGGCGCTCGGCGGGCGAGCCGAGGAGCCTCTTCAGCCCCGCCGCTTCCTTGCGCAGCTCCGCGAGCTCCTTCTCGATGCGGATGCCCTCGAGCCGCGCCAGTTGCCGCAGCCGGATCTCGAGGATGTCCTCGGCCTGGCGCTCCGAGAGCTCGAACTTCTTCATGAGCTCGGGCTTCGGCTCGTCGGCGTTGCGGATGACCTTGATCACCTGGTCGATGTGCAGGAAGGCGATCATCCGCCCGTCGAGGATGTGGACGCGGTCCGCCACCTCGTCGGCGCGGTGCTTCAGCCGCCGCTCGAGCACGCGCAGCCGGAACTGCGCCCAGTCGCCGATCACCTCCGCGAGGCTCATCGAGCGCGGCCGCCCGTCGCCGCCGATGGCGACGAGGTTCAACGCCACGTTCGCCTCCATCGAGGTGCGCGCGAGGAGGAACGCCATCAGCTCGTCGGGCTCCACCTTGCTCGTGCGCGGCTCGAAGACGATGCGCACGGGATGCTCGCCGTCGGAATCGTCGCGCTGGCTCTCCAGGAGCGCGAGCGTGGCGTTCTTCACCGTGAGCTGGTCCGGCGTGAGCGACTTCTTGCCGGCCTTCGGCTTCGGGTTCACCAGGTCGTCGATCTCGGCGAGCACGCGCGCGGCCGAGGTGTTGGGAGGAAGCTGCGTCACGGCGACCCGGTATTGCCCGCGCGCGAGCTTCTCCACGCTCCAGCGCGCGCGCACGCGCACGCTGCCGCGTCCCGTCTCGTAGGCGCGCTTGATCTCCTCGCGCGAGGAGATGATCTGCCCGCCGCCGGGGAAATCGGGGCCCTTGATGTGCTTCAGGGGATTCCCGCCTGCGCGCGAATGACGTCCGTCGCCGCGCAGGCGGGAATCCACGCCCTCGTCCTCGAGCACCTGCGCGCACGCCTCGGCCACCTCGCGCAGGTTGTGCGGCGGGATCTCCGTCGCCATGCCGACCGCGATTCCGGAAGCGCCGTTGAGCAGCATCACCGGCAGCCGCGCCGGCAACACCTTCGGCTCGTGCGCCGAGCCGTCGTAGTTGTCCGCGACGTCGACGGTGCCGCGATCGAGCTCGGAGAGCAGCACGTGCTCGGCGAACCCGGTGAGCCGCACCTCGGTGTAGCGCATCGCCGCGGGGCTGTCGCCGTCGCGCGAGCCGAAGTTGCCCTGGCCCTCGATCAGCGGATAACGCAGCGTGAATTCCTGCGCCATGCGCACGGCCGCGTCGTAGACCGCGACGTCGCCGTGCGGATGGAACTTGCCGATCACGTCGCCCACGATGCGCGCGCTCTTCTTGAACGGCGCGTCGTGGCGGTTGCCCATCTCGCGCATCGCGTAGAGGATGCGGCGCTGCACCGGCTTCTGGCCGTCCTCCACGGACGGAAGCGCGCGTCCCTTCACCACGCTCATCGCATAGGCGAGGTAGGCGCGCGAGGCGAACTCGGCGAGGGTGGGGCCGTCCGGCGAGCCCGGAGGGGCGGAGGCGGGCGGCGCGGCGGGCGGGGGCTGAGGCTCGCGGGTCGCGGCGAACAGGTCGCCGGTCGCCTCCGGGGGCGGAGTCTTCTTGCGGGACAAGGTTGGAAATGGCGAAACGAAGAGAAGGAGGGATTCTACCGCGCCCGATTTGTAGGAATCGTCTGACTGCGAGGCCGCCCGGCGCGGGCCGATGATCGGTATTGCCTTCCCCGATTCTCCCCGCAAAGGCCGCCGAACATGACCGCCCAGGACGTGCTTTTTTCGCCGAATGCCGGCGACTGGCTCGTCGGCGGCGGCGAGCTCGGCACCCTCATCCGCGCCAAGGACTGGTCGACGACGCCCCTCGGCGCCGCCGAGGGCTGGCCCCAGAGCCTGCGCAGCGCGGTGAGCATCCTGCTGCCGTCGCGTGCCCAGATCTGCCTCTTCTGGGGGCCGCAGCACGTCGCGATCTACAACGACGCCTATCGCCCCACCCTCGGCGTGAAGCACCCGTGGGCGCTCGGCCGTCCGGGGCGCGAGGTCTTCAGCGAGATCTGGGAGGATGTCCTCAGGCCGCTCCTCGAGGGCGTGCTCGACAGAGGCGAGGCGTTCTGGGCGAACGACCATCCGTTCTACCTCGAGCGTCGCGGCTACGTCGAGGAAACGTACTTCGACATCTCGTACGACCCGGTGCGCGACGAGACCGGCGGCGTGGGCGGCGTCTTCTGCATCGTCTCGGACACCACCGGGCGCGTGGTCGGCGAGCGGCGCCTGAAGACCTTGCGCGAGCTGGGCCGGCGCACGATGCAGGCGCAAAGCGTCGAGGACGTGTACGCGCAGGCGGCGAGCGTGCTCGCCGCCGCGGACAAGGACGTGCCCTTCGCGTTGTTCTACGAGTGGGATCCGCAACGCGGGGTCGCGCGGCGCACGGCGCTTACCGGCATCCCGCCTTCGAGCGCCGCCGCGCCCGGGGAGATCGCGGCCGATGGCGCTTCGCCCTGGCCGCTCTGGGGGCCCGCGACCGCGGGCGACGTCGTGGTGGAGGGGGCGGCCCTCGCCGCGCTCGGCCCGCTTCCCGGCGGGCCGTGGCCGGAGCCGGGGCGCCAGGCGGCGGTGCTGCCCATCGCCATGCCGGCGCAGGCGCCGTACGGCTTCCTCGTCGCCGGCGTGAGCCCGCGGCTCGAATTCGACGAGAGTTACCGCGACTACCTGCGGCTGCTCGCTTCCGCCGTCTCGAGCGCCATCGCTAATGCGCTCGCGCTGGAGACGGAGCGCAAGCGTGTCGCGGTGCTCGCCGAGCTCGACCGTGCGAAGACCGCTTTCTTCAGCAACGTGAGCCACGAGTTCCGCACGCCGCTCACGCTGCTTCTCGGCCCGATCGAGGAGGAGCTCGCGCAGGGCGACCGGCTGCCGGAGGCCTCGCGGCGGCGGCTGGAGACCGCGCGCCGCAACGGGGTGCGCCTGCTCAAGCTCGTGAACACGCTTCTCGACTTCTCGCGCATCGAGTCGGGACGGGTACGCGCGAGCTTCGAGCCGGTGGACCTCGGCGCGCTCACGACGGAGCTCGCGAGCAATTTCCGCTCGGCCTGCGAGAAGGCGGGCATCTCGCTCACCGTGCGCACCGAGCCGCTTCCCGAGCCGGTCTACGTCGACCGCGACATGTGGGAGAAGGTCGTCCTCAACCTCGTCTCCAACGCGTTCAAGTTCACCTTCGAGGGCGGCATCGCGGTCACGGTGGACGTGGAGGAGGGCCGGCCGCGCCTCGTCGTGAGCGACACCGGCATCGGCATCCCGGAAGAGGAGCGCGAGCGCGTCTTCGAGCGCTTCCACCGCATCGAGGGCGTGCGGGCGCGCACCCACGAAGGCTCGGGCATCGGGCTTGCGCTCGTGCAGGAGCTCGTGCGGATGCACGGCGGGGAGATCCGCGTCGAGAGCGAGCCGGGCCGGGGGTCGGCGTTCGCGGTCGCGCTGCGCTTCGGCTCGGCGCACCTTCCGGCCGATCGCATCCGGCCGCCCGGGGCGGGCGGCATGCGCCCCGGCGCGGCCGACGCGTTCGTCGAGGAGGCGCTCGCATGGCTCGGAGAGGGCGCGGCCGGGTTGCCGGCGCTCGAGGCGCCGCTCCTCGGCGGGGGCCCCGAGCCCGAGCCGGAGCGCATCCTCGTGGTGGACGACAACGCCGACATGCGCCAGTACGTCGCACGCCTCCTCGCGCCGCGCTGGCGCGTGGCCACGGCGGTGGACGGCGAGGCGGCGCTGCAGATGCTCGCGCAAGAGGCCTTCGACCTCGTGATCACCGACGTGATGATGCCGCGCGTGGACGGCTTCGAGCTGGTGCGCCGCATGCGGCTCGACCCCGCGCTCGCGGTGCTGCCCGTGGTGATGCTTTCCGCGCGGGCGGGGGAGGAGGCGCGCATCGAGGGCCTCGAGGCGGGGGCCGACGACTATCTCGTGAAGCCCTTCGGCGCGCGCGAGCTGGTGGCGCAGGTGAAGTCGCAGCTCGCGATCCTGCGCGCGCGGCGCGGGGCGGCCGAGGAGCGCGAGCGGCTGCTGCGCAACGAGCGCACGGCGCGCGAGGAGGCGCAGCTGCAGCGCGAGCACCTGCATTCGCTCTTCATGCAGGCGCCCAACCCCATGGCGATCCTGCGCGGCCCGCGGCACGTGGTGGACCTCGCGAACCCGCCGATCTGCGCGGTGTGGGGGCGCAGCCACGACGAAGTGATCGGCCGCCCGATCCTCGACGTGCTTCCCGAGGTGCGCGACCAGGTCTTTCCCCATCTTCTCGACGACGTGCTGCGCACGGGCGTGCCCTACGTCGGCAAGGAGGCGCGCTTCCTGCGCAGCGCGGGGCCGCAGCCCGCCGAGCTCTTCCTGAACTTCGTCTACTCGCCGCTGCGCGCGGTCGACGGGCGCATCGAGGGCATCCTCGCCATCGCGTTCGACGTGACGGA
>DASUXK010000262.1:0-18351 GCA_036377935.1 Usitatibacter sp. | reverse complement strand
CGCGGCGCTCGCGGCCGCGCCGCACCTGGGCGATCCGCTCGTGGTCTCCATCGCCGCCGGCATCCGGCTCGCGGACCTCGGGCGCTGGATCGGCGGCCGCAGGCGCCTCGTGCGCGCGATGCCCAACACGCCGGCGCTCGTGCATGCCGGCATCACGGGCCTGTACGCGGGCGAGGCGGTCGGGCCCGACGATCGCCAGGCCGCCGAGGACCTGCTCGCGGCGGTGGGCTCGACGCTGTGGTTCGAGCGCGAGGAGGACCTCGACGCCGTCACGGCGGTCTCCGGCAGCGGGCCGGCCTACGTTTTCTACGCCATGGAAGCGCTCGAGAAGGCCGCGCGCGACCTGGGGCTCGCCGAGGGCGCGTCGCGCTCGCTCGCGCTCTGGACCTTCGTGGGCGCGGCGAAGCTCGCGATCGAGCGCGGCGAGGATCCGGCGGTGCTGCGCGCCCAGGTCACGTCGCGGGGCGGCACCACGGAGCGTGCCCTCGAGGTGCTCGAAGCCGGCGCGGTGAAGGAGCGGTTCGTGGCCGCCGTGAAGGCGGCATGCGAGCGCTCGCGCGAGCTCGGCGACGCGATGGGAAAGGACTGATCCATGATCGCGCAGGCCGTCGCCCTCGTCCTCACCACCGTCTTCGACCTGGTGATCCTCGCCGCCCTCGTGCGCTTCTGGATGCAGGCGCTGCGCGCCCCGGCGCGCAACCCCATCGCGCAGTTCTCGATGGCGCTCACCGACTTCGCGGTGCGCCCGCTGCGCCGCATCGTGCCGGGGCTGTACCGCTTCGACATGGCCTCGCTCCTCGTGGCCTGGATCCTCGAGTTCGCGCTGCAGGTGCTGATCATGATGCTGCTCGGCACCTCGCCGTTCGAGTTCCCGGGGCTCTTCCCGGTGATCGTCTTCTACTCGTTCGTGCTGCTGCTGCGGCTGTCGGTCTACGTGTTCATGGGGGCGGTCATCATCCAGGCCGTGCTCTCCTGGGTGAGCCCGCACCACCCGGTGATGCCGTTCTTCGACGCGCTCACGCGCCCGCTCCTCGCGCCGGTGCGCCGCGCGATCCCGGCCATCGGCGGCATGGACATCTCGCCGCTCTTCGTCTTCATCTTCCTGCAGCTGGTCCTCATGCTGCCCATCGCCTGGCTCGAGCAGCAGGCGGTGCGCATGCTCAACCAGGCGATCCTCTAGGACGCGGAATATTCGGCATCGCGCGCGCTGCACGTGCGGCGCGCGAACGCCGCCGCATTCCGTAACGCGCCCCCCGGTTACGGACGTAACGTGGGTCCTGCGTGCGGCGCTTTCGGCGCCGGCGCGACAGGAACCCAAGAACAGGAGACCGGACCGCCATGAACAGCTACTTCGACCTGCTCGTCCTCGCCGCCCTTTTCGTGCCGGTGGCGCTCATCGTCGCGGCGAACCTCGCCGCCTACCGCTCGAGCGGCACGGGCGAGGGCCTGCTCGCGCTGCCCGCGGCCGGGCCCGAGGCCGAACCGCAACCCGCGCCGCAGGCCGCGCAGGCCGCGGAAGAGCTGCCCGAGATGCGCCGCGCCGCGTAGCGCGCCGGCCGCAAGGGGCGCCGCAGCCGCGCTTCGCGCCCCGAAAACCGCATTTCGTCGCCTGCCCGTGGCGGGGCGGGCGGCGGGTGCCTAGAGTGGGCCCATCGACGACGCACCCCCGGAGACAACGACATGAACGCCTTCGCCATCCTCGTGAGCCTCGCCTTCTTCGCGCCGATCGCCCTCACGGTCGCGATGAACGTCACCGACTTGCGCGCCGCCGCCTGAGGCCGTGTGCGGCGCGGCACGCGCAAGCGTCGGATCCTCCGCATGCGCCGCGCCGATTCCGTCATCGTTTCGTCGCCATCGCCGCGCTAATCTCGCCCCCATGAACGCCCGCACCCCGATCCTTCCCGGCGCCTGCTGGCGCCGCCGCTTCCTCGCCATCGCCCGCCAGGCCGAGGAGGCCGGCGCCCGCGCGCCGGCCGCGCCGATCGGCATGCGCCCCGGCCTTCGCCGCGGCGAGCCGCGCCTTTCCGCGCCCGCGGCGCGTCCCTAGTTTTTCCCCGGTGGTGTTCGGCCGGCCGCCTCGCGCGCCGGCCGCCTTTTTTCCGGCGCCGACTGTGCGCCAAGTCACTCTGGAATCAGGCGAAACTCGGATACACTGGCGCCCTCTTCGCCACGCGCCGCGCCATGGATTCCGCCGCTTCACAGAACCGGTTCGAGACCGAGATCGCCCGCTACAACCGCTGGCGGGACGAGCTCACCCGGGCGGTCCACGCGTACCACGAGTGGCTCGAGTCGAACGGCCAGCTCGACGTGCAGCAGTCGATCCGCTTCTACGACCTGCTGGAGAACCTCAACAAGGGCCGCATGATGCTCGCCTTCCTCGCGGAGTTCTCGCGCGGGAAATCCGAGCTCATCAACGCGCTCTTCTTCTCGAGCTTCAAGGAGCGGCTGCTGCCCTCCGACGTGGGCCGCACGACGATGTGCCCGACGGAGATCTTCCATGACCCGTCGGAGGAGCCGTACCTGAAGCTGCTCTCGGTCGAGACGCGCTACCGCGACGAGTCGATCTCGCAGCTGAAGAACATGCCGGTGGAGTGGAGCAAGATCCGGCTGAACACCGGCTCGGCGGCCGACATGAAGCAGGCGTTGAAGGCGCTCGCCGACACGAAGAAGGTGTACGCGCTGGAAGCGCGCATGCTCGGCCTCACGCCGATGCTCGACGAGAACGGCGAGCTGCCCGGCGAGGAGGAGCTGGTCGAGGTTCCGGCGTGGCGCTACGCCATGATCAACTACCCGCACCCGCTGCTCAGCAACGGGCTGTCGATCCTCGACACCCCGGGCCTGAACGCCCTCGGCATGGAGCCGGAGCTCACCGTGAGCACCGTGCCCTCCGCCCACGCGATCCTCTTCCTGCTGTCGATCGACACCGGCGTCACGAGGAGCGACCTGGAGATCTGGGACCGCTACGTGCGCCCCGGGCTGCCGCAGAAGATCGGCGTGCTGAACAAGATCGACCTCATGTGGGACGAGCTCAAGACCCGCGAGGAGGTGGACCGCGCGATCCGCCGCATGATCGACACCACCGCGCAGCACCTGCAGCTGCCGCACGAGCGCATCTTCGCGATCTCGGCGCAGAAGGCGCTGCTCGCGAAGGTGCGCGACGACGCCGAGCTGCTCGAAAGGAGCGGCATCCAGGCCCTCGAGCGCTTCCTCGCCGAGGAGATCGTGCCGATGAAGCGCCAGATCCTCTGCAAGGCGGTGGTGGGCGAGATCGGCGGCATGATGGTTTCCTCGCGCGCCTCGCTCGCCAAGCAGCAGCAGGCGAACCAGGCGGAGATCGCGGAGCTCTCCGGACTGCAGGGCAAGAGCCGCGACGTGGTGACGAAGCTCTGGGGGCGCATCACCTCCGAGAAGAACGCGTACAACGCGGCGCTCGCCGAGTACAAGGTGAACCACGCGCAGTTCGGCGCGCGGCGCGCGGCGATCACGCAGATGCTGAACCCGCAGAAGCTCGACACGATGCTCAACGCCGCGGCCTCGGCGATGGAGGACTCCTGGACCACGGTGGGGCTGCAGCGGGCCATGCGCGAGCTCACCCGCCTCATGAGCGAGAACTTCGAGGCGGTGTTCGGCGCCGCCGAGGAGCTCAAGGTGATGATGCAGGGCGTTTACGACACGTTCATCGAGAAGTTCGCCTTCCAGCCGATGACGCTGCCCGCGCTGGACCTCGACCCGCACCGCACGAAGCTCAAGCTCCTGGTGCACGAGACCGATGCCTTCTCGCGCGACCCCGTGAACGTCGCGCACTACAAGGGCCCGCTCGTGAAGAAGTTCTACGGCACCCTCGTGAAGCAGGCGCGCGGCACGTTCTCCGACGCGAAGATGCAGACCGAGCGCTGGATCCAGGCGGTGACGCTCCCGCTCGAGGTGCAGATCAAGGACCACAAGGCGCAGCTGCAGTCGCGCCTCGACAACCTCGCGAAGATCAACGAGAAGACCACCACCATCAACGAGCAGATGGCGGTGCTGCGCGAGACCGAGGCGGCGCTCGCCACGCAGCGCGCGATGATCGACGAGCTGATCGCGCGCGTCTCGGTGCACCAGGCGAAGGCGGCGCTCGCCCCCGAAATCCCGCCCGCCGCGGCGCGCCCGCAGATCGATGCGCCGATCGCGCTGATGGGAAACGCGGGCGCGGCGAAGGCCGCCGCGCCGACGGCGCCGAAGGCCGCGCCCCGTCCCGCGCCCGCGGCGGCGCCGGCCGCGCCGATGGTCTCCGACGAGCTCTTCGCGCAGATCGGCAAGCCCGCCGCCGCCTTCGATCCGATGGCCACGCAGAAGCTCACGCCCGAAAGCGAGCGCACGCAGCCCGTCGATACCGCGGTGCTGCGGCCGCGCGCGCCCGATGGCGATCGCACGGTGCAGATCCCCGCGCTCGACCCCGCGTGGCGCCCCGAGGCCACGCAACGCATCGATCCGGCGCCCGCCGACGACGCGCAGGTCACCCAGCGCCTCGACGATTCCATCTGGCGCCTTCAGGAAGCCAAGCGCATCCTGCAAGGCATCGGCAAGAAGAAGTAGGGCATTGCCGTTTGTCGTCCGGGCGACGTTGCCGCCCGCGGGTTCGCACGTCCGCGGGATTGCGGGTAATATCCCCGTGCAATCCACTCCCGCTCCCCGGAATACCGCTCGATACGTCAAACCGGCAACCAACTCGGAGGAGAACGTCATGCAGGATCGGAAACCCAACAACCAACGCCGCCGGGACTTCATCAACACGAGCCTCGGCGTGGTCGGCGCGCTCACGATGCCCACGGGCATGGTGTCGAGCGTGCTCGCCGCTGAACCGAAGCACCCCCCCATCGGCACCTGGCCCGCGGGCGCGCAGGGCGACACCATCGGCATCGGCGTGGCCGTGCCGCGCACGGGCACCTACGCCGTGCAGGGCGAGGACGAGCTCAAGGGCTGGCAGCTCGCCGTCGAGCACATCAACGAGGGCAACCCGCTGATCCGGAAGATCTCGCCGAAGACCACGAAGGGCGTGCTCGGCAAGCAGCTGCAGCTGCACGTGGCCGACTCCGCGGCCAAGCCCAACGAGGCGGTGCAGGCGCAGCAGCGCTTCATCACCGAGGACAAGATCATGCTGATGACCGGCTCGACGTCGAGCGCGGTCGCGGTGGCGCTCAACAAGCTCGCGCAGCGCGAGAAGGTGCTCTACGTCACCGGCATCTCCGGCTCGAACGACACCACCGGCAAGGACTGCGTGCGCTACGGCTTCCGCCAGAACTTCTACGGGCAGACCGCCGCCGCGGCGATCGGCCCGGTGCTGCTGAAGGCCTACGGCAAGAACAAGAAGGCGGCGTTCATGACGCCGGACTACACCTACGGCCACACGGTGACGAAGTCGGTGAACGACTACCTCACCAAGAACGGCGGCTGGACCATGGTGACCAACCAGGTCTCCCCGCTCGGCGCGCCCGACTACTCGTCGTACCTGCTGAACATCGCCAACTCGGGCGCGGACGTGCTCGTGAACGTGAACTGGGGCCACGACGCGGTGCTCTCGATCCAGCAGGCCAAGCAGTTCGGCATCCTCGACAAGATGAAGCTGGTGGTGCCCTACCAGGTGCCGTTCCTGGCGCGCGAGGTGGGCGGCAACCTGCTCGCCGGCGTCTACGCGGCCACCGACTTCTGGTGGACCCTCGAGGACAAGTACCCGCTCGCCAAGATGTTCGTGGAGTCCTTCGAGAAGAAGTTCGGCTACAAGCCGGAGTGGGGCGCGAACAACGCGTACATGTCCTTCGCCCTGTGGGCCGAGGCCGTCGAGCACGCCGGCAACTTCTATCCGCCGGACGTGATCAAGTCGTTCGAGGCCGGCCGCAAGATCCAGTCGACGGTGGGCGAGGTGCACATGCGCAAGGAGGACCACCAGCTCGTCCGTCCCGTGATCATCGTGCAGGGCAAGAAGTCCTCCGACATGCGCAACAAGGAGGACTACTGGAACGTCGAGGAGATCGTCCCGGGCGCCCCGCTGATGCAGGCACCGGACGCATTCGGCTGCAACCTCGGGAGCTACACCTGATCGTAGGCGTCACTCACTAGGGGAACAGCGTCGCGGGCGGCTCCGGCCGCCCGCGGCGCGCTGGCACCATGGTCAACTGGCCCAATTTCGTCTCGCAGCTCTTCAACGGGCTCGCGCTGGGGGCGCTCCTCGCGCTCATCAGCTCCGGACTCACGATCATCTACGGCACGCTCGGCGTGCTGAACCTCGCGCACGGCGCGATGTTCATGCTCGGCGGCTACGCCGGGTTCGCCGCGTACCAGGCCACCGGCTCGTTCATCGTCGCGGTGATCGCCGGCACGCTCGCCCTGCTCGTGATCGGCATGGTGATGGAGCGCGTCGTCATCCGCCACTTCTACAAGCGCCCGCACGAGGACCAGCTGCTGGTCACCTTCGGCCTCGGCATCGTGTTCGTCGAGGTCGTGCGCCTCATCTTCAAGTCGCAGTCGCAGATCGTGCCGCCGCCGAAGCTCTTCGCCGGCATCACCAACCTCGGCTTCATGTTCTATCCGACCTACCGGCTTGCGGTGGTGGGGATCTGCGCCATCGCGCTCCTCGCGCTCTTCCTCATGCTGTACCGCACGCGCCTGGGCCTCATCGTGCGCGCCGGCATCGAGGACGCGGTGATGGTCGACTCGCTCGGCATCAACGTGGACCGCGTCTTCATGGTCGTGTTCGGCATCGGCGCGATGGCCGCGGGCTTCGCGGGCATCGTGAACGCGCCCGTCGTTTCGCTCACGCCGGAGGTCGGCGAGGCGATCCTCGTGCAGACCTTCGTGGTCGTGGTGATCGGCGGCGTGGGCTCCTTCCCCGGCGCCATCCTGGGCGGGCTCATCTCCGGCGAGATCATCAGCCTCACCTCGATGGTGGATCCCGCGTACGCGTACGTGATGCTCTTCGCGGTGATGACCCTGGTCCTCATGCTGCGCCCGTACGGACTGCTCGGCGTGCGGGGGCGCGAGTGAACGCGGATCGGCTCTACAGCGCGCAACGGCCGGGCACCGTCGAGATCGTCACCGCCGCCTGCCTCATCGCGGCGCCGTTCCTGCTGCCGCTCTTCGACGCGGCGCCGAACACGGTGAACCGGATCCTCGTCTGGGGACTCTTCGGCATCGGCTTCGACATCCTGTTCGGCTACACGGGGCTGCTCTCGTTCGGCCAGTCCGCCTTCTACGGCACGGGCGGCATGGTGGCGGCGTACCTCCTCACGCGCGCCGGGTTCCCGCACGTCATCACCGCGCTCGTGATCGGCATGGTGGCCTCGGCGGTGGTGGGCTACCTCGTGGGCCTCGTCGCCCTGCGCCGCACCGGCATCTACTTCGCGATGATCACCGTGGCGATCGCGGAGGTGTTCTTCTTCGTCGAGTTCAACCCGCTCGCGCACTGGACCGGAGGCGAGAACGGCCTGCCCGGCGTGCCGACGCCGAAGATCAACCTCGGCTTCACGACGCTGCACTTCACGAGCGGCTGGTCGCTCTATCCGTTCCTCGCGTTCTGCTACTTCATCGGCATCGTGATCGGGCTGCGCATCGTGCGCTCGCCGGTGGACGCCGTGCTGCGCGCGATCCGCGAGAACCCGCTGCGCGCCACGGCCGTGGGCCACAACATCCACGCCTACAAGCTCACGGCCTTCGTGATCGCCGCCGCGTACGCGGGATTCGCCGGGGGGCTCCTCGGCGTGCTGCAGGCCTTCATGCCGCCCGACGCGTTCATGTTCGACACGTCCGGGCAGCTCATCATGCAGACGGCGATCGGGGGGCGCGGGACGCTCTTCGGCCCGCTGGTGGGCGCCTCGGTCTGGCTCTTCCTGCAGGACTTCCTGCAGGGCACGCTCGGGCTCGGCGCGAGCTGGAAGCTCGTGCTGGGCGTGGTCTTCGTGCTGCTGGTGTTCTTCCTGCGCCAGGGCATCGTCGGCTTCCTGCGCGACGTGCTCGCGATCCTCAAGCGCAAGCGCAAGGGCGCGCCCGAGGAGTCCACCATTGGCACGGCGCAGGTTCCGCCCGCGGCGATCGTGCGCGCCCGCGAGCCGGCGACGACGATGACGCCGGTGCACCACGCGAACGAGCTCTACACGGGGCCCATCCTGCAGGTCACCGGCCTCACGAAGCGCTTCGGCGGCATCGTCGCGAACGCCGACATCGACTTCACGGTGAACGCCGGCGAGCTGCGCGGCATCATCGGGCCCAACGGCGCGGGCAAGAGCACCTTCTTCAAGATGCTCACCTGCGAGATCCATCCCACCGCGGGGCGCATCGTCTTCGAGGGCCGCGACATCACCGGCATGAGCGTGACCGACGTCTGCCAGCTCGGCCTCACCAAGAGCTACCAGGTGAACCAGCTCTTCAACCGGCTCACCGTGCGCGAGAACATCACCATCGCGGCGCTCGCGGAGCTGCGCGGAAAGTTCCGCCTGGACCTGCTGAGGAGCCTCAGGAAGATCCCCGGGCTGCGCGAGCAGGTGGAGCGCACGGCGGAGCTGGTCGGGCTCACCGAGCGCCTGGACGCGCCGGTCTCCGCGCTCGCCTACGGCGAGAAGCGCCGGCTCGAGGTCGCGCTCGCGCTCGCCTCCTCGCCGAGCCTGCTGCTCCTCGACGAGCCGCTCGCCGGCATGAGCCCGGCGGAGCGCGCCGACACGGTGAAGCTCCTCAAGTCGATCAGCCAGGGCCGCACGATGATCATCATCGACCACGACATCGACTCGCTCTTCGAGCTGGCCGAGCGGATCACGGTGATGCACCAGGGGACGATCCTCGTCGAGGGCACCCCCGACGAGATCAAGGGCAACGACACCGTCCAGGAGGCGTACCTCGGCGGTGTGCACGAGGTCGACCACGCATGAGCCTGCTCGAAGTCAACGGCCTCAACAGCTACTACGGGGATTCCCACATCCTCTTCGACGTGGCGCTGCGCGTCGAGAAGAACGAGGTGGTGGCGCTCCTCGGGCGCAACGGCGCCGGCAAGAGCACGACGCTGAAGAGCCTGATGGGCGTCGTCACGCCCCGGTCGGGATCGGTGAAGCTCGACGGCGTCGAGATGGCCGGCAAGGCGAGCCACGTCATCGCCAAGGCGGGCATGCAGCTCGTGCACGAGGACCGGCGCATCTTCGGCAGCCTCAACGTCGAGGAGAACCTCGTGATCGCGGCGCTCACCGCCTCGAGCAAATGGCCGCTGGACCGCATCTACGAGATGTTCCCGCGCCTGAAGGAGCGGCGCGGCAGCCGCGGCACGGACCTGTCCGGCGGCGAGCAGCAGATGCTCGCCATCGCCCGCGCGCTCATTCGCGACCCGAAGATCATCCTCCTCGACGAGCCGTTCGAGGGTTTGGCTCCCGTGATCGTGAGGGACCTCATGCGCGCCTGCCGCGACCTCGCCGCCGCCGGCCAGACGATCGTGCTGGTCGAGCAGAACCTGCCCGCCACGCTCGCCCTCGCGCAGCGCGTCTACATGATCAACAACGGGCACATGGTCCACGAGGGCCCGGCGAAGGAGATCCGGCAGCAGCCGGAGGTGCTGCACCGCTACCTGGGCGTCTAGAGCAGGATCACGTCGTACTGCTCCTGCATGTAGGCGGTCTCCACCTGCATGGAGATCGGCTTGCCGATGAAGTCGCCCAGCTGCGTGAGCCCGGCCGCCTCCTCCTCCAGGAAAAGGTCGATCACCTTCTGCGAGGCGAGGATGCGGTACTCCTTGGCGCTGAACTGCCGGTCGGCGCGCAGCACCTCGCGCAGGATCTCGTAGCACACGGTCTGCGCCGTCTTCAGCTCGCCTCGCCCGGCGCACACCGGGCAAGGCTCGCACAGCACGTGGGCGAGCGATTCGCGCGTGCGCTTGCGCGTCATCTCCACCAGGCCCAGCTGCGAGAAGCCGTTCACCGTGACCCGCGTGCGGTCGCGCGCCAGCGCCTTGCGGAATTCCGCGAGCACCGCGTCGCGGTGCTCGGCGCTGTCCATGTCGATGAAGTCGACGATGATGATGCCGCCGAGGTTGCGCAGCCGCAGCTGCCGCGCGATCGCCACGGCCGCCTCGAGGTTGGTCTTGTAGATCGTGTCGTCGAACGAGCGCCCCGAGACGAACCCGCCGGTGTTCACGTCGATCGTGGTGAGCGCCTCGGTCTGGTCGATGATGAGGTAGCCGCCGCTCTTGAGGTCCACGCGTCGCGCGAGCGCCTTCTCGATCTCGTCCTCCACCGCGAAGAGGTCGAACAGGGGCCGCTCGCCGGTGTAGTGCTCGAGGATCGGCAGCGCCTTGCGCGTGTAGCGCCCGGCGAAGTCGAGCATCTTCGCGAAGGTCTCGCGCGAGTCCACGATGATGCGCTCGGTGGAATCGGTCACCAGGTCGCGCAGCACGCGCGTGGCGAGCGAGAGGTCCTGGTAGAGGAGGTCCTGGGCGGCGGCGCTCTGCGCCGTCTGCCGGATCTGCTTCCAGAGCGTCACCAGGTACTCGATGTCGGCGGACAGCTCCGCCTCGGTGGCGGTCTCCGCCACGGTGCGCACGATGAAGCCGCCGGTCTCGCCGGGCGGGATGAGCGACTGCACCTTCTCGCGCAGCTGCTCGCGCTCGGCCTCGTCCTCGATGCGCTGCGAGATGCCGATGTGCGGGTCCTGCGGCAGGTAGACGAGCAGCCTTCCGGCGATCGACACCTGGGTGGACAGACGCGCGCCCTTGCTGCCGATGGGGTCCTTCACCACCTGCACGAGCAGCGTCTGGCCCTCGGACAGGATCTTCTCGATGGGCCGCTCGGCGCCGTTGCCGTTGCGCGCGGACCAGATGTCGGCCACGTGCAGGAACGCCGCGCGCGGCAGGCCGATCTCGACGAAAGCCGACTGCATGCCGGGCAGCACGCGGCACACGCGCCCGAGGTAGACGTTGCCCACCAGGCCCCGGCTCGAGTCGCGCTCGATGTGCAGCTCCTGCACCGCGCCCTGCTCGGTCACCGCCACGCGCGTCTCCTGCGGCGTGACGTTGATGAGGATCTGCTCGTTCATCTCGTGGTCGTGGGAACCACAGGTGAACACAGATGAACACGGATGATTCCGGCACATCGGGACGCGCCGGAAACTTCGAGGTGGGTCAATCCCTTACGACGCTAGCTTCCCCCCGCAGATCCGTGTTCGTCCGTGTTCATCCGTGGTTCCTTGCTTGTGGGCCCGTCAGGGCACGGTTACCCCGAATAGTCTCAGGAGGTTGGCCGTCTCGTAAAGCGGCAGGCCCATGACCCCCGAATAGCTGCCCTCGAGGCGCTCGACGAAGGCGCCGGCGCGCCCCTGGATGGCGTAGCCGCCGGCCTTGTCGTAGGGCTCCGCGGATTGGACGTACGCGTGGATGCGCGCCTCGTCGAGGGCGGCGAAGGTGACGAGCGACTCGCTCACCGCGACCTCGTGGCGCTGCTCGTGGGCCACGGCGACGGCCGTGAGCACGCGGTGGCGAGTGCCGGCGAGCAGCCGCAGCATGCGCTCGGCGTCGGCCCGGTCCGCGGGCTTGGCGAGGATCTCGCCCGCGAGCGCCACGGTGGTGTCGGCGGCGAGCACCGGCAGGCGGCGCAGCCCGCGGCGCATGAGGATGCGCTGCCACGCGGCGTTCGCCTTCGCGAGCGCGACGCGCCGCACGTACTCGTCGGGCTGCTCTCCTTCGTGCACGGATTCGTTCGTGTCGGGGTCCTGCCGCGGGCCCTCGCGGAACAGCAGCAGCTCGAACTTCACGCCGATCTGCGTGAGCAGCTCGCGCCGGCGCGGGCTCCTCGAGGCGAGGTAGATCATGTATTCGCGGCGCCCATGCCGTCGTCGCGCGCCCCGGGGGTGAACAGGGTGCGGATGCGCTGCCCGATGGCCTCGGCGCACTCGCGCGGGCGGATCTCCAGCGCGTAGTGCGGGCCGGGGATGCGCACGACCTCGGCATTGCGGCACACGCTCTCGAGCTCGCGGCGGGCGCGCATGCCCACGACCTGGTCGCCGTCGAACTGCAGGAGCACGATGGGGATGCGCAGGCCGGCGAGCTCGCGGCTCACGTCCTCGTCGGCGATGATGCGCAGGCGCTCGGCGATCACCGCGTCGTCGAGCGCGAGGATGGTGTCGTTGAACTCGCGCGACCACTCGAGGTGGCGCGGGTCCCGCGTGGCGGGCGGGATCGCGCGCAGCAGCTTCGCGCCCAGGCGCACGATCTCCGGGAGCGCCGCGCCCACCGAAGCGAGCCAGCGCACGGGGTTGCGCGCGAAGGAGGCGCACAGCACGACGGCCTCCACGTGCGGGTCCGTCGCGGCCCAGCGCGCGGCCACGAGCCCCGAGAACGACTCGGCCACGAGGATGTGGCGCGCGTCCTCGCTCGCCTGCGCCGCCGCGTACCGGCAGTAGCCGCGCAGGGACCCCAGCGTCGCGTTGGGATAGCCGATCGCGCGCGCGGGATGGTGGGCGTTGAGGGCCGCCACGAACGGCTCGCGCAGCGTCGCGTTGCCGTCGAAGCCGGGGAGGAAGAGGATTTCGGGCGGTCGGCTCATTCTCGATGGTACGGGTGGCGCGCGAGGATGGTCCACGCGCGGTAGAGCTGCTCCGCGAGCAGGACGCGCACGAGCCCGTGGGGGAGCGTGAGCGCCGAGAGCGAGAGCAGCTTCGCCGCCCGCTCCTTCACCGCCGGCGCGAGGCCGTCCGCGCCGCCGATCGCGAAGACCGGATGGGCCGCCTCCCGCATCCACCCGGCGAGCATCACCGACAGACCCTGCGTGGACACCGAGCGGCCCTTCTCGTCCAATGCGAGGAGCATACCGCCTTCGGGCACCGCGGCGAGCAGGCGCTCGCCTTCGAGCGCCATGGCGCGCTCGGCCGGGCGCCCGCCGCCGCGCTCCTCGGGCTTGAGCTCGACCAGCTCCACGCGGATCTCCGGCGGCATGCGCCGGGTGTACTCCTGGAAGCCCTCCTGGATCCAGCCGGGCATGCGGTGGCCCACGGAGAGGATCGCGATGCGCACGCGCTCAAGCCGCCCTGCGGCCGCGCGCGGCCGGCCGTTTCGCTCCCGCCGCGCGCCGCGGCGCGGGGGCGGGCGCGGACGAGTTCACGACCTCGTCGAAGCGCCCTTCGCTCCACAGCTCCTCGAGGTTGTAGTACTCGCGCACCGCCGGCTGCATCACGTGCGCCACGACGTCGCCCGCGTCCACGAGGATCCAGTCGCCGGACTCCTCGCCCTCGGTGCCGACGATGGCCGAGCCCGATTCCTTCAGGCGCTCGAGCACGTGGCGCGCGAGCGCCTTGGTCTGGCGCGCCGAGTCGGCGGTCGCGACGATGATCCAGTCGAAGATCGAGGTCATCTTGCGCACGTCGATCGCCTGGATGTCGTGGGCCTTGATGTCCTCGAGCGCGGAGATGACGAGCTTCTTCTTGGCGAGGGTCGAGAGTTTCTTCATGCGTTGGAGGCGGGGGCCGGTCGGACTTCCTGCCTGCTGGAATAGATGCGGTGCGAACGGACGAATTCCACCACGGGATCGGGGGTGAGGTAGCGGATGGAGCGTCCCCCGGCGGAAAGCTCGCGCAGCGCCGTGGAGGAAATGGCGAGCGGCGTCATCCGGAAGGTCATCACCTTGCCGGACGGCGCCGACAGCATCTCGCGCAGGTTGAGCGTGATGCGCGGCCACACGTCGCGCGGGAATGCGCCGGGCCCCTTGCTCGCCCACGCCTCGTCGTCGCCGCGGATCGCGACCGCGAAATGCGCGAGGTCGAAGAGCTCCTGCCAGCGATGCCACGTGTCGATCTTCGCGAAGGCGTCGCTGCCGACCAGGAACACCAGCACCGCCCGGGGGCCGCGCTCGCGGCGCAGCTCGGCGAGCGTGTCGTAGGTGTAGGTCTCGCCCTCGCGCCTGAGCTCGCGCTCGTCCACGTCGAAGCGCGGGTCGCGCGCCACCGCGAGCTTGAGCATCGTGAGGCGCTGCTCGTTGGTCGCGTGCGCGGCGTGCCCGCGGTGGTAGGGCAGCCCCGCGGGGATGAAGAGGACCTTCTCCAGGCGGAACGCCTCGGCGAGCTCGGTCGCGAGCCGCAGGTGGCCGAAATGGACCGGATCGAAGGTGCCGCCGAACAGGCCGATCGCTTCGTCGGCGCGCGCGGTTTCGCCGGCTTTTCCCTCGGTCACGTTCAGCCGCGCACCTGCCCGTCGCCCAGCACGATCCACTTGCGCGAGGTGAGTCCCTCCAGGCCCACGGGCCCGCGCGCGTGGAGCTTGCTGGTCGAGATGCCGATCTCCGCGCCCAGGCCGTACTCGAAGCCGTCGGCGAAGCGCGTCGAGGCGTTCACCATCACCGAGCTCGAATCCACCTCGCGCAGGAACCGTTGCGCATGCGACCAGTCCTCGGTCACGATCGCGTCGGTGTGCTGCGAGCCGTACCTCGCGATGTGCTCCATCGCGGCGTCCAGGCCGGCGACGGTGGCGATGGAGACGATCGGCGCGAGGTACTCGGTCGCGAAGTCCTCGGGCGTCGCGTCCTTGAGCCCTTCGATGCCCGCCTTCTCGAGGATCGCCTTCGATTCCGCGTCGCAGCGCATCTCCACGCCCTTCTTCGCGTAGACGCGGCCGATCTTCGGCAGGAACTTCGCGGCGAGCGCGTGCGCGACGAGGAGGCACTCCATGGTGTTGCAGGTGCCGTAGCGCTGGGTCTTGGCGTTGTCGGCGATGGCGAGCGCCTTCGCGAGGTCCGCGCGCTCGTCCACGTAGACGTGGCAGACGCCGTCGAGGTGCTTGATGACCGGCACCTTCGCCTCGCGCGCCACGCGCTCGATGAGCGACTTGCCGCCGCGCGGCACGATGGCATCCACGTAGCGCTCCATGGCGACCAGCTCGCCCACGGCGGCGCGGTCGGCGGTGGCGACGAGCTGGATCGCGGCCTCCGGAAGGCCCGCCTCCTTCAGCCCGAGCGCGAGGCAGGCCGCGATCGCCTGGTTCGACTGCAGCGACTCGCTGCCGCCGCGCAGGATGCACGCGTTGCCCGACTTGAGGCAGAGCGCGCCCGCATCCGCGGTCACGTTGGGGCGCGACTCGTAGATGATGCCGATCACCCCGAGCGGCACGCGCATGTGGCCCACCTGGATGCCCGAGGGGCGGTAGGCGAGGCCGGTGACGGCGCCCACGGGATCGGGCAGGCGCGCCACCTGGCGCAGGCCGTCGGCCATCGCCTCGACCGCCTTCTCCGTGAGCTTCAGCCGGTCGATGAACGCGTCGTCGCGGCCCTCGGCGCGCGCGCCCTTCACATCCTCGGCGTTGGCCGCGAGGATGCCGCGGCAGCGCTGCACGAGCGCATCCGCGGCGGCTTCGAGCGCGCGGTTCTTCGCGGCCGTGCTCGCGCGCGCGAGCGCGCGGCTCGCGAGGCGCGCCGCCTCGCCCATGGCGATCATCATGGCGCGCAGGTCGGCGGAGACGTTGAGGTCGTTGGGCATCTCAGTGAAGCGGATATGGGGCCAGATGACTTTTCGGAAAGGGGTGCGGTCATGCGGGAAAAGCGATCCGACCCCGTTTTTCGGTCAGGCGGCGTCGGCGAGGACGGGCCTTCCGGCCAGGCCCAGCGCGAGCTCGAGGAGGCTTTCCCACGGATCGCCCGTTTCCACGCCTTTAATCATGCGGTCGATCCGGTGGGCTCGCAAGACCTCGCGGTCGAAGGCCGCGCCGCCCAGCCGTTTCGCCGCGCGGGCGAGCGATTCCATGCGCTCCGGCGGCAGGAAGCGGCGCGGGCGCTGGCCCGCGGCGAGCGCCATCATGAGGCGCAGCTCCTCGGCGAGCGTCCACAGCAGGAGCGGCAGCGGCTCGCCCTCGGCCTTCAGCGACTCGAGGATCCGCGCGATGCGCGCGGGCTCGGCGGCGTGGATCGCGTCGAGGAGCGTATCGCGCTCGAAGCGCGAGACGTCGGTCACGGCCTCGCGGATCGCGTCGAGCGAGACCTCGCCCCGCGGCAGCAGGAGCGCCAGCTTGTCCACCTCCTGCTTCGCGGCGAGGAGGTTGCCCTCGACGCGGTCGGCGAGCCGTTCGAGCGTCTCGACGGAGGCGCTCTGCCCCTGCCGCGCGAGCCGGTCCGCGAGCCAGTCCGGAAGCTCCTCGCGCGTGACGGGCTTGGCCTCGACCACGACGCCGGCGGCATCGAGCGCCTCGAACCAGCGTGCCTTCTGCTGCTGCCATTCGAGCTCCGGGAGCACGACGAGGGCCACCGTGTCGTCCGAGAGGTTGCCGCACCACGCCTCGATCGCGCGCGCGCCTTCCACGCCGGGCTTGCCGCCGGGAACGCGCAGCTCGAGGAGGCGCTTCGATGCGAAGAGCGAGAGGTTCGCGGCGGAGGCGCCGAGGCGGCTCCAGTCGGCGCCCGGCTCGGCGAAGAAGATCTCGCGCTCGGTGCAGCCCGCCTTGCGCGCCGCCTCGCGGATGCGGTCGGCGGCTTCGAGCGCCACCAGCGCCTCGGCCCCGTGGATCGCGTACAGCCGCGCGAGCCCCTTGCGCAGGTGCGACTCGAGCTGCTTCGCGCGGATCTTCATCGGGAGGGTGCGAACGCGGGCGCCGACTCGCTGCGCGCGACGGCCACCTGGCGCAGGATCCGTCCTGCGAGGTCCGCCTGCATGTCCTTGTAAAGGAGTTGCTCTTCCGCTTCCTTCGCAGTCGGCGCCGCCTCGCTGTACGTGATGAGGCGCGTGGTCGCGACCTCGCCGGGGGCGATCACGGGCTCCTCGCGGCCCGGCACGGTGAGCTCGTAGTTCACCGCGAGGCGCAGCTGGAATTCGTACACGCGCCCGCTCGCGGTGATGGTGTGCACGCTCTTCTCGCGCGATTCGGCGAGGATGCGCAGCGTCGCCTCGGCCTCCTTCTCGCTCCCGACCAGGCGCGTGGGCCCGCTCGCGAGGACGCGCCGGATCTCCACGGCCACCTGCGAGGGGCCGTTCGCGGTCACGTACAGCGTGTGCAGTCCCACGCTCGGCTCGCCGCGCAGCTCGAAGCCGCACGCGGCGAGGAGCAGGGCGACGGCCGCGAAAAGGAGCGCCCTAGACAACGACGTTCACCAGGCGGCCGGGCACGACGACGATCTTCTTCGGCTCGCGCCCCTCGCCGAACTTGAGCACCGCCTCGTGGCGCCGCGCGGCCGCCTCGATCTGCTCGCGGCTCGCGTTGGCGTCCACCTCCAGGTGCCCGCGCATCTTCCCGTTCACCTGCACCACGAGCTGGATCGTCTCCTGCACGAGCGCCTCGGGGTCGACCGCGGGCCACGGCTGGTCGAGGAGGCGCGTGCCGGGGCGCAGCTCGCGCCACAGGGCGGTGGCGATGTGCGGGACGATGGGCGAGAGGAGGAGCACCGAATCCTCGAGCACCTCCTGCGCCACGGCGCGCGCGACGGGGCTGCGGTCCTTCAGCGTCTCGTAGAGGTTCAGCAGCTCGCGCACCGCGGCGATCGCGGTGTTGAACTGCAGGCGCCGCCCGTAATCGTCGCCCACCTTCTCGATGGCGCGGTGCAGCTTCAGGCGCAGGGCCTTGAGGTCGGAGGACAGCTCGCCCTCGCCGCGGCGATAACGCGCCACCGCCCCCCCGCCCACCTGCTCGTGCACCATCCCCCAGAGCCGCCGCAGGAACTTGAACGCGCCGTCGACGCCCTCGTCGGACCAGATCATCGTGTCCGTGGGCGCGTTGGCGGACATCACGTAGAAGCGCGCGGTGTCGGCGCCGTAGCGGTCGATCATGTCCTGCGGATCGACGCCGTTCCTCTTCGACTTGGACATCGTGCCGATGCCCTCGTAGTCGACCGGGCTGCCGTCGCTCTTCAGCTTCGCGCCGGTGATGCGCGAGTCGGCGTCCACCCCCGTTTCCACCTCGTCGGGGGCGAAGTACTCGATGCCGCCCTTCGCCGTGCGCCGCGAGAAGATGTGGTTCAGCACCATCCCCTGCGTGAGCAGGTTGGTGAAGGGCTCGTCGACGCGGATGAGGCCCAGGTCGCGCATCGCCTTGGTCCAGAAGCGCGCGTAGAGCAAATGCAGGATCGCGTGCTCGATGCCGCCGATGTACATGTCGACGGGCATCCAGTACTGCGCGCGCGGATCGACCATCGTGCCCGCGTCGGGGCAGGCGTAGCGCATGAAGTACCAGGACGAATCGACGAAGGTGTCCATCGTGTCGGTGTCGCGCTTCGCCGGGCCGCCGCATTTCGGGCACTTGCACTCGTAGAACGCCGGATCCTTCGCGAGCGGGCTGCCGCTGCCGTCGGGGACGAGGTTCTCGGGAAGCACGACGGGAAGCTCCGCGTCCGGCACGCCCACGTCGCCGCATTTCGCGCAGAGCACGATGGGAATCGGCGTTCC
>DASUXK010000261.1:0-2084 GCA_036377935.1 Usitatibacter sp. | reverse complement strand
GAGTTCAAGACCAAGGCGGGTCGCCTCTCGCCCTACTTCTTCAACGCCGGCATGAATCGTCCCCTGCTCCAGCAACCCCCGTGCCACCGCGGAATTCCCTTTTCGCATCAGCGCGATGGAGAAACCGCGGCGGCGAGGAGGCCCGCGCGCTGTAGCCTCTGCCTGCGCGATGCGTAGCCGCTACATGACGAGCGAGGATTTTGCGCCACACGCCCCGATCCTCCCTGCGAAACCCGTAGCCGTGGGGCGACAGCGTGTCCGAATCCGCTGACGCGGATGGGCACCGATGCGCTACAGCCCTCCTCCGCGCCCCGCGCGCGTCGCCGGCGAGCGACGCTTGTTCAAGATCAGCGCGCTTCCTCGGGTCGCACGGCGGCCGAGGGCTTCCAGAGCGAGCGGTAGGCCGCGCGAAGCTTCGGCACCTCGTAGCGCCACTCCAGCTCGTTCTCGACCCTGCGGCGCCCGTAGGCGCCCATCGCCGCGCGGCGCGCCGGGTCGTCGAGGAGCTCGAGGACCTTCGCCGCCATGTCCGCGGGATCGTTCTTGCGCGCGTAGAGCGACGCTTCCTGCGCGGAGTAGCGGCCCTCGGTCAGGTCGAACTGCACGATGGGCTTGCCGAGCGCCATGTACTCCATGATCTTGTTCATCGTCGACTTGTCGTTCATCTCGGTCGCGATGTCGGGGTTCACGCACACGTCGGCGGTGTTGAGCATGGCGAGCAGCTCCTCGTCGGGCACGCGGCCCGTGAAGGTCACGTACTCCTCCACGCCCAGCTCCCTGGCGAGGGCCTTCATCTCCTCGAGCGACGTGCCGCCGCCCACGAGGCCGAACTGCACGTCGGTGCGGCCGTGGTCGTGCACGATCGCGCGCACGGCCTGCAGCAGCAAGTCGATGCCTTCCTGGCGGCCCATCACGCCCACGTAGCCCACGAGGTGCTTGCGGCCCTTCCTGAGCTCGGGCACGGGCGGCACGATGCGCAGCCGCTCGAGGCTCGGGCCGCTGCGCACGACGAACACGCGATCAGGATCCATGCCCCCGCGCTCGACCGCGATCCGGCGGTACGACTCGTTGGTGGCGATGGAGACGTCGGCCACCTTGAACGTGAGGCGCTCCAGCCGGACCATGAGCTTCCAGAAGAAGTCGCGGCGGCCGAACTTCGCCTCGTAGAGCTCGGGGTTGATGTCGTGGTGGTCGAAGACGAACTTCTTGCCGAAGAGCTTGAAGAAGGCGCCGATCAGGAAGAAGAGGTCCGGCGGGTTGCACGCGTGGATCACGTCGAAGCCGCGCGTGAAGAGCACGCGCCAGCACAGCGCGAAGGTGTGGAAGAGCGCCGAGCTGTACTCGATCGCGTAGCCCAGCGCGCCCTCGGCCTCCATCGGCAGGTCGTAGCGGTAGATCGCGATGCCCTCGATCTCCTGGAAGTGGCACTCGTAGCCCTTCCCGGTCGGGCAGATGATCGACACCGCGTAGCCCGCGTCGCGCAGCGCCGTGGCTTCCTGCCACACGCGCCGGTCGAAGGGGCTCGGCAGGTTCTCCACGAGGATGAGGACGCGCTTGGCCGTCTTCATGCGCTCACCAGCAGATGCCGTCGTAGACGCCCTGCACGCTCCTCGTGTCGGCGATGCGCACCAGGTCCACCACCTGCTGCCCCTCCTCCAGCCGCCGCGGCACCTCGCGGAACTCCGGCGAGCCGTTGCCGATGACGATCGTCCTCGCGTGCGAGACCACCTCGTCGATCGAGGCGACCATGAGCTTCGAGATGTGCGGGATGTGGTTGAGGATGTACTCGCGGTTGGCGCCGTGGATCGCCGCCATGCGCACGTTGCTGTCGTAGATCCGGAGGTCGTAGCCCTTGCCGATCAGCCGCTCGACCAGCTCCACCATCGGGCTCTCGCGCAGGTCGTCCGTGCCCGCCATGAACGAGAACCCGAGGATGCCGACCTTGCGGTGGCCCTTGTCGAGCACCGCCCGGATGCCGCGCTCGATCTGCTCGTCGTTGCTGGGCAGGATCGCGTCGATGATCGGCACCTTCACGTCGAGGAGCTTCGCCTTGTACGAGAGCGCGCGCACGTCCTTGGGCAGGC
>DASUXK010000260.1:0-5005 GCA_036377935.1 Usitatibacter sp. | reverse complement strand
CCGGGGCGGCGGAGGGCGATGCCTTCTCCTTCGGCTCGGCCTTCCTTCGCGACGGCCGCCGCGCCTTCTGCTCGCGCACCAGGTCGTCGTAGTAGATGAACTCGTCGCACGCCGCCACCAGCAGGTCCGAGGTCGATTTCTTCACGCCCACGCCGATCACGGTCTTGTCGTTCTCGCGCAGCTTGCTCACGAGCGGCGAGAAGTCCGAATCCCCGCTCACGATCACGAACGTGTCGACGTGCGCCTTGGTGTAGCAGAGGTCGAGGGCGTCGACGACCATGCGGATGTCGGCGGAGTTCTTGCCGGACTGGCGCACATGGGGGATCTCGATCAGCTCGAAGGAGGCGTGGTGCATCGGCGCCTTGAATTCCTTGTAGCGCTCCCAGTCGCAGTAGGCCTTCTTTACCACGATGCTGCCCTTGAGCAGCAGGCGCTCGAGCACCTTGCCGATATCGAACTTGTCGTACTTCGCCTCGCGCACGCCGAGCGCCACGTTCTCGAAATCGCAGAACACGGCCATGCTCTTGGTGTCGGGAATTGCCGCCATGGGAACCTCCTTGCCGGGGGTCCAAAGTTACCACAGCGCCCGCCGGAACCTCCCCCGCCCGCCGCCGTCACAACCCGTCGATACCGAGAGGAACGCCCATGAACACGCAACACCTGAAGGAAATGCTGCTCGAGGCGCTGGAGCACGAGCAGTGCGGGATCGACGTCTACCAGGCGGCGCTGCAATGCGTGCGCAACGACGACCTGAAGCAGGAGTTCCGCAAGTACCTGAAGCAGACGCAGACGCACGTGCAGGTCCTCACCGACATCTGCATCCGGATGGACGTCGCCCCGGATACGAAGACCCCGGGCCGCGAGATCGTCCGCATGATGGGCGACTCGCTCGTCCAGGCCATGCGCAAGGCCGGCCAGGCGGGCAAGCCCGAGCAGGCCGAGATCGTCGCCTGCGAGTGCGTGGCGCTCGCCGAGATGAAGGACCACCTCAACTGGGAGCTCATCGGGCAGGCGGCCCGGGGCGGCACGGGCGAGCAGATGCAGGCGCTCCAGGAGGCCTACGACGAGGTCGAGGACCAGGAGGACGAGCACTTCTACCACTCGCGCGGCTGGGCCCGCGAGCTGCACCTGCAGGCGCTGGGGCTCGACGCGGTGCTGCCGCCTCCCGAGGAGAAGCGCCACGCGAAATCGGCGGTCGAGGCCGCGCGCGCGCAGAAAAGCGTCGGCCACTGAGCGGGCGCCTCACGGCATGCGGATCGCGTAGATCAGCGGCGTGTTGTTCGCGCGGTGCGTGAGCCGCATGCCGGCGCGCGTCACCCACGGGATCACCTGCCGGTGCAGCGGCAGCACCGGCAGCTCGCGCTCGAGGATCGCGACGGCCTCGCGGATCAGCGCGTGCCGCTTGCGCGCATCCATCTCGGATTCGGCGCGGTCCGTGATGGCGTCCAGCTCGGGAATGCGGAAGTCGCCGAAATTGGAGTCCCCCGCGCCCTCGCCCGTGCGGCCGTGCAGCACCGGTTTCAACGTGAAGATCGGGTCGGTGGTCGCGCCGCCCCAGCCCACGAGGAACGCGGAGACGTCGAGGCGCTCGCACTTCTGGAAGTAGAGCGCCTTCGGGCTCGTCTCGACCGCGACGCGCAGGCCGGCCTTCGCCCACATGCCGGCGAGCGCGATGCAGATCTTCTCGTCGTTCACGTAGCGGTCGTTCGGGCAGTGCAGCGTGAAGCCGAAGCCTTTCGGGTATCCGGCTTCAGCGAGCAGGCGACGGGCCGCGGCGAGGTCGAACGGATGGCGCACGTCCTTCACGCCGGGGAGGTCGACGAGCGAGGGAAAGGGAAGGCCGGTCGGGATCGCCAGCCCGCGCATCACCGAGCGCTTGAGCGCCTGGATGTCGATCGCCTGGTAGAGCGCGAGGCGCACGCGCCGGTCCTTGAAGGGATTGCGGCCCTTCACGTCCGAATAGAGCAGCTCGTCGCGCGCCATGTCCAGGCCGACGAAGATCACGCGGTTCTCCTCGCCGCTCCAGACCTTCAACGACGCGTCGCGCATGAGGCGCGGCACGTCCTGCACCGGCGGATCGAGCACGAAGTCCACCTCGCCCGACTTCAACGCGGCCATGCGCGTGGCCGGGCTCGAGATCGGCCGGTACTCGACGCGATCGACGTTGCCCGTGTAGAGGCCGGCCGCGATGCCCCACCAGCCCGGGTTCTTCTCGTAGACCGATTTCACGCCCGCCTCGTACGACACGAGCCTGAAGGGCCCGGTGCCCATCGCGTGCCGCGCCGAGTACGTCTCCTCCGCGTGCGCGAAATCCTGCGGCCGCGTGGTGTGGTGCTTCTCGCACCAGGCGCGGCTCATGATGAAGACGTTCACGGCCGCGCTCGGCTGCACGGGATTGGGCTGCGCGGTGGTGAACTCGATCGTGCGCTCGTCGAGCTTCCGCGGGGTTCCCGCCTGGTTCGCGTAGAGCTTGAACGCCGAGCCCGACCGGCGCGCGCGCTCGAAAGAGAACACGACGTCGTCCGCGGTGAGCGGCGTGCCGTCGTGGAATTTCACGCCGCTTCGCAGCGTGTAGACCCAGGTGCGCGGGCCGGTCGCCTTCCACTCGACCGCGAGCGACGGCGAGAGCGTGAGGTGCTCGTCGTAGCGCAGGAGCGCCTCGTACACCTGGTCGGCGGCGATGTTGGTGAAGAGCTCGGCCTCGGCATGCGGATCCTGCGTGGACGCATCGCCCGTGGCGGACCAGCGCAGCGTCTTCGCGTCGATGGGCGTGGCTGCGATCGCCAGCGCGGCGACGAGGATGCGGATCTGCTTTCCTACCATCGGCAATTCCCCTCTCCGAACTCGTTGGCGACGAGCGGCACCACCGCGGCCAGCCCGAGCGCCTGGTACGCGGTGCGGCAATCGGGCTTGCGCGCATTCTCGATGGCGCGCTCCATCGTCGATTTCTTCGGCGGCACGGGCGGCATCGGGAACGGCAGCAGCGCGTGCGGCCCCGATCCTTCGCGCGCGATCTCGCCCGCGCGCTGGCGAAGCGCGTCGAGGTCGAGGGAGGGCGCGGCGGGCGCGGTGGGATCGTATCCGCCGGATGGCGCCTCGCGGCGAAACGGCGATTCGACGGAAGGCGCGGCGGCGGCGGGCGCGGCTTGCGGCGCCTCGGGCGCGGGCGGCGTGCGCGGCGCGGCGGCGGGGGCGGGCGGTGCGACGGCTTCCTGCGCAGGCGCGGGCGCCTGCGGGAGAGGCGGCGCCGCCACCTCCGGCGCCGTCTTCGCTTCGTCGCTCGCGCGCGGCGGCGCCTGCGTCTGCACCTCGGGCGCGGGGAGAACCGGCGTCTCGATGCTCGACGGCGGCACGACGGGCGTCTTCACTTGCGGCTCGGCCTTCGCGGGTTCGGGCGCGGTCTTCTCTTGCGGCGCGGGAAGGACGGGCGTCTCGACGGGGGAGGGCGGCACCGCCGCCGCGGGGGGCGACTCCGGAACGGGGAGCGGCGCCGCCTCGATGGGCCGCTCCTCGGCGGGCGCGCGCTCGACTGGCGGCGTCTCGGTCGGCGCTTTCTCGATCGGTGGCGTCTCGGTCGGCGCTTTCTCGATCGGCGGCGTCTCGATCGGCGCTTTCTCGATCGGCGGCGACGGAGCCGCGTTCTCCGTGGGCGGCGGCACCACGGGCGGCGGCGGTTCATCCGGGCGCTCGGGCACGTGGATGCGCTCGAGGAGCCGCGGCACGAACGGCGGCGCTTCGAGCGGCGCCATCGGCGACAGGCGCGAAACCGCCGGCGGCTTGGCCGCGGGCGCACGCTTCGGCGCGGGCGCCGGCGGGCGCGCGCGCGGCGCGGGCGGCGCGAGGCGCCGCTCCATCCTCAACGGCGGCGCTTCCTCGCGCGCGGCTTCGCGGATCACCACGTCGAGCGAGCCCCACATCGCCCGGCCCTCGCGGCTGCCGCCGCTCGGCGCGCCGAAGAGCGCGATGGCGAGCGCGTGCAGGAGCAGCGAGAGCGCCACGAACTCCCACAGCGGCGGCCGGCGCAGCGCGCGCGGGTTCCATCCCGGCCGGCCGATCGGCGGACGCGACCCGATGCGCGTGCGGCGGTGGTCGACGTAGGGCAAGGGCGCTTCGCCGGTTGCGGGACGGCCCATTCTGCACCGGGGCCGCGGCGCGCGATAGCGTGCGCGGCGACGCGCCTCGCATCGAGTCCGCGCGGGATATGGCATATTCGCATCACAAGGAGGAGGTCCATGAAAAAAGCCGCAAGCATCGCCGTCGCACTCGCCGCACTCTGCTTCACGCTTCCCGCGTTCGCCTACCCCGACAAGCCCGTCACGCTGGTCGTGCCGTTCAGCGCCGGCGGCGATTCCGACCTCGCAGGACGCAACCTCGGCGCGGCCGCGCAGAAAATCCTCGGCCAGCCCGTGGTCGTCGAGAACAAGGCCGGCGCGAGCGGGGCGATCGGCTCCGAGCTCGTGAAGAACTCCAAGCCCGACGGCTACACGCTGCTGATCGCGCGCGTGGGATCGAACGCGGTGCTGCCGGCCTTGCGGCCCTCCACGAACTACAAGTGGAACGACTTCACGTTCATCGGCCTGCTCGAGCTGAATCCCGTGGTGTGCGTCGTCAACGCCGAGTCGCAGTACCGGACGCTCGCCGAGCTCGCCGCGGCGATCAAGGCGCATCCCGGCAAGCTCAACTACAGCTCCTCGGGCGTCGGCACCATCCTGCACCTGGGCTCGCAGGTCCTGCTGCAGGCGTTCGGCGTGGGGCCCGACGGCGCGGCCCACATCGCCTACAAGGGCGGCGGGGACGCCGCGCGCGCGGTGCTCTCGAACGAAGTGGACTTCAGCTGCGGCAACCTCACTTCCGCCATCGGCCTGATCAAGGGCGGGAAGCTGCGCGCGCTGGTCGTCACCACCCCCGAGCGCGTGAAGGACATTCCCGACGTGCCCACCGCGCGCGAATCGGGCTACCCGCAGCTCGAGGCGATCGTCGGCTGGAGCGCGCTCTACGGCCCGCC
>DASUXK010000259.1:0-4892 GCA_036377935.1 Usitatibacter sp. | reverse complement strand
GGGGGCGACCCCGACATGAACCCGCGCCTGCGCCTCGCCGTCGACAAGGCGACCGACCACAACATGCCGAAGGACAACATCGAGCGCGCGATCAAGCGCGGCACGGGGGGTCTCGACGGCGCGAACTACGAGTCGATCCGCTACGAAGGCTACGGGCCGGCGGGCGCGGCGGTGATCGTGGACACGCTCACCGACAATCGCACCCGCACCGTGGCCGAGGTGCGGCACGCCTTCTCCAAGTACGGCGGCAACATGGGCTCCGAGGGCTCCGTGGCGTTCCTCTTCAAGCATTGCGGCCAGCTCCTCTATGCCCCGGGCACGGACGAGGGCAAGCTGATGGAGGCCGCGCTCGAGGCGGGCGCGGATGACGTCGTCGCGAACGACGACGGCTCGCTCGAGGTGATCACGGCGCCGCACGACTTCAGCGCGGTGAAGGCCGCGCTCGAGAAGGCCGGCTTCAAGGCGGAGCTGGGCGAGGTCACGATGAAGCCCACCACGGAGACGGAGATGGCGGCCGACGATGCGGCCAAGATGCAGAAGCTCCTGGACGCGCTCGAGTCGCTCGACGACGTGCAGGAGGTCTACACCAGCGCGAACGTCGATACCGCGTGACGGCGATCCTCGAGGCGCTGCTGCTCGACGTACCGGAGGAGATCGCGACCGAGCGGCTGGCATTGCGCGCCACGCGCGCCGGCATGGGCGCGGCGGTGGCCGCGGCGGTGCGCGAGTCGCGCCGGGAGCTCGAGCGCTGGATGGCCTGGGCGCGGGACGCGCGCTCGCCCGCCGAGTCCGAGCGCCACTGCCGCGAGATGCAGCTTCGCTGGCACGCGCGCGAGGAGTTCGATTTCTGCTTCCATCGCCGCTCCGACGGGCTGCTCGTCGGCAAGGGCGGGCTGCACACCATCGACTGGTCGATCCCCAAGTTCGAGATCGGCTACTGGATCCGCAGCGCGTGCGTGCGGCAGGGCTTCGCCACGGAAGCCACCCTCGCGCTGGTGCGGATGGCCTGCGAGAAGCTCGGCGCCAACCGCATCGAGATCACCTCGGACGCGCGCAACGCGGCGAGCCGCCGCGTGGCCGAGAAGTGCGGCTTCGAGCTGGAGGGCATCCGGCGGCGCAGCCGGCGCGATGCCCACGGCAAGCTCGCCGATTCGTGCATGTACGCCCGGGTGTTCGCCGCGTGAGCGCCGTGCGCATCCTCGGCATCGACCCGGGCCTGGGGATCACCGGCTACGGCGTCATCGACAAGGAGCGCGGCGTGCTGCGCTACGTGGCGAGCGGGCGCGTGCGCTCCGACGATTCGCGGCCGCTCGCCGATCGGCTGTGCACCATCCTCGAGGGCCTCGCGGAGGTGATCGCGGGCTATCATCCGGCCGAATGCGCGGTGGAAAAGGTCTTCGTCAACGTGAACCCGCAGTCGACCTTGCTCCTCGGGCAGGCGCGCGGCGCGGCGATCTGCGCGGCGGTGCTCGCGCGGCTTCCCGTGTCCGAGTACACCGCCCTGCAGGTGAAGCAGGCCGTCGTGGGCCTGGGCCACGCGCGCAAGGAGCAGGTGCAGGAAATGGTGAAGCGGCTGCTGAAGCTGCCCGGCGTCCCGGGCCCCGACGCCTCGGATGCGCTCGCCTGCGCCATCTGCCACGCGCACGGCGGCATGGGCCTGGGCGCCATCCCGACGCAGGGAAGGCGCGTGCGCGCGGGAAGGATCGCAACATGATCGGGCGCATCCATGGCGTGCTCACGGAGAAGAACCCGCCGCAGGTGGTCGTGGTCACGCACGGCGTGGGCTACGAGATCGACGTGCCCATGAGCACGTTCTATCACCTGCCGCGTACCGGGGAGGGCGTCGAGCTCCTCACGCACCTCGTCGTGCGCGAGGATGCGCAGCTCCTCTACGGCTTCCTCACGGCCGGCGAGCGCGTCGCTTTCCGGCAACTGCTGAAGGTGAGCGGCGTGGGTCCGAAGGTGGCGCTCGCCGTGCTCTCGGGCCTGTCGGTGGACGACCTCGCCGGGGCGATCGCGGCGCAGGACGCGGCGCGGCTCACGAAGGTCCCGGGCGTCGGAAAGAAGACCGCCGAGCGGCTGGTCCTCGAGCTGCGCGACAAGTTGCCCGGCGCTCCCGGCGCGGCGCGCACGGAGGCCGCGCCCGCGCGCGGCGACGTCGTCAATGCGCTGCTCGCCCTTGGCTATAATGACCGCGAGGCGCAGGCGGCGGTGAAGCAGCTGCCGGCGGAGCTCGCGCTGGCCGACGCGATCCGCCAGGCGCTGAAGCATCTCGCCAGGACGTGACGGAACAGACGTGATCGAAGCCGACCGCCTCATCTCCGGGGGGAGCACCTCGCCGCAGGAAGAGGGCGAGGAGCGGGCGCTGCGCCCGCGCGAGCTCGCGGAATACGTGGGCCAGGCCCGCGTGTGCGAGCAGCTCCAGATCTTCATCTCCGCCGCGAGGAACCGCAAGGAAGCGCTCGACCACGCGCTGCTCTTCGGGCCGCCCGGCCTCGGCAAGACCACGCTCGCCCACATCATCGCGCGCGAGATGGGCGTGAACCTCAAGCAGACCTCGGGGCCGGTGCTCGAGCGCGCGGGCGACCTGGCCGCGATCCTCACCAACCTCGAGCCCAACGACGTCCTCTTCATCGACGAGATCCATCGCCTCTCGCCCGTGGTCGAGGAGATCCTCTATCCCGCGCTCGAGGACTACCAGATCGACATCATGATCGGCGAGGGCCCCGCGGCGCGCTCCGTGAAGCTGGACCTGCCGCCGTTCACGCTGGTCGGCGCCACCACGCGCGCGGGCATGCTCACCAACCCGCTGCGCGACCGCTTCGGGATCGTCGCGCGCCTCGAGTTCTACGCGCCGGAGGAGCTCACGCTCATCGTGCGGCGCTCGGCCCGCCTGCTCGGCATCGCCATCGAAGAGGAGGGCGCGCTCGAGATCGCGCGCCGCTCGCGCGGCACGCCGCGCATCGCCAACCGGCTGCTGCGCCGCGTGCGCGACTTCGCCGAGGTGAAGGCCTCGGGCACGGTCACGAAGGAGGTCGCGGACATGGCGCTGCGCATGCTGGACGTGGATGCCATCGGCCTGGACCTCATGGACCGCAAGCTCCTCGGCGCGGTGATCGAGAAGTTCGGCGGCGGGCCGGTGGGCGTGGAGAACCTCGCCGCGGCGATCGGCGAGGAGCGCGACACCATCGAGGACGTGCTGGAGCCGTATCTGATCCAGCAGGGCTATCTGCAGCGCACGCAGCGCGGGCGCGTGGCCACGGCGCTCGCCTGGCGCCACTTCGGGCTCGCGCAGCCGGGCGCGCCGGGCGCGGGCGATCTCTTCGACGCGGCGGGCCGGGGAGACGGCGCATCGTGAGCCGCATCGCCACCCGCCCCCGCCTGCAGCCGGAGCTCTTCGCCTATTCGTTTCCCGTCCGCGTGTACTACGAGAACACGGACGCGGGCGGCGTCGTCTACCACGCCGAGTACCTCAAGTTCCTGGAGCGCGCGCGCACCGAGTGGCTGCGCCACCTCGGCTTCGACCACCAGGGCCTCGCCCGAACCCATCGCGTCCAGTTGATCGTTACCTCCCTGGCGGTGGATTTCGCGAAGCCCGCGCGGCTGGACGACACGCTCGCCGTCGGCGTGCAGCTCGAGTCGCTGGGCAAGGCGCGCTGCGTCTTCGCCCAGGAGATCCGCCGCGAGGACGAGGTGCTCGCCCGCGCGAAGGTGACCGTCGCCTGCGTGTCGGGCGATTCCATGAAGCCCACCGAGATCCCCGAACCCCTGCGCCGCAAGATGGAAGCGGCCATCTGAGAGCGAAGCGCCGATGATCGTCAGCCACGACCTGAACATCCTCTCCATGATCCTCAACGCGAGCATCGTGGTGAAGTTCGTCATGGCGCTGCTGCTGTGCGCCTCGATGCTGTCGTGGACGTACATCTTCATGAAGCTCTTCGGCATCCGGCGCGCGCGCGCCCAGGCCGAGGCCTTCGAGCGCGAGTTCTGGAGCGGCTCGGACCTCGTCGGCCTCTACCAGCGCGCCTCGGGCGGGCGCTATCCCGCCACCGGCATGGAGCGCGTGTTCGAGGCGGGGTTCAAGGAGTTCCTGAAGCTCAAGGGACGCGCGGGCTCGGACATCTCGGCGCTCCTCGACGGCACGCGGCGCGCGATGAAGGCGACCTACCAGCGCGAGATGGACGTCCTCGAGTCGCACCTCGATTTCCTCGCCACCGTGGGATCGGTGAGCCCGTACATCGGGCTCTTCGGCACGGTGTGGGGAATCATGAACGCGTTCCGGGGCCTCTCGAACGTCGCGCAGGCGACGCTCGCGCAGGTGGCGCCCGGCATCGCGGAGGCGCTCGTGGCCACGGCGATGGGCCTGTTCGCGGCGATCCCGGCCGTGATCGCGTACAACCGCTTCAGCCACGACATCGACCGGCTCGCGATCCGCTACGAGAGCTTCATGGAGGAGCTGCAGAACATCCTGCAACGCCAGGCGCACGTGGCCGACCGCGACATGACCACCACCGTGGTGCAGCGCCCGCGATGAAGGCGGGATCCTCCTCGCGGCGCGGGCGACGCGCCATGGCCGAGATCAACGTCGTGCCGTACATCGACGTGATGCTGGTGCTCCTCATCATCTTCATGGTGGCCGCCCCCCTCATCAACCCGGGCCAGATCGACCTGCCGCAGGTCGGCCGCAAGCTCGATCCCGCGGTGGCGCCCATGGAGGTCCGCGTGCGCGCCACCGGCGAGCTCTCGCTGGTGGACCGCACGCGCACGCGCGAGGAGCTGCGCGTCTCGCGCGAGCAGCTCCTGGACCTCGTGCGTGCGGCGCAGCGCGAGCACCCCGGGCAAGCGGTGGTGATCGCCGGCGACCGCAAGGTCGCCTACGAGGAAGTCCTCAA
>DASUXK010000258.1:0-3708 GCA_036377935.1 Usitatibacter sp. | reverse complement strand
GCCGCGAGATGACCGCGCGGCGCGATGCGCTTCCCGCCGCGGAGCTCGTGCGCATCGCCGAGGAGCTCGTCGCGAACATCGTCTCGCTGCCGCGCTACGCCTCGGCGCGCTCGGTGCTCGCCACCATGGCGATCGGCAGCGAATGGAACACGCGGCTCTTCCTCGATCGCGCGCGCGCCGACGGCAAGCGCATCGTGCTGCCGCGCATCACGGCGCCGCCGCGCCGCCTGGAGCTGCACGTGGTGCGCGACCTCGAGCACGACCTCGTCCCGGGCGTCTGGAACATTCCGGAGCCCGATCCGGTGCGCTGCGACCGCGTGGAGATCGGGGCCGTGGATTTCGCGGTGGTGCCGGCGCTCGCCGTGGACCTCGACGGCTATCGCCTCGGCTACGGCGCCGGCTACTTCGACCGGCTGCTGTCCGGGCGCACCGCCGCCACGTACTGCGTGACGGCCCTGCCTTCCGCATTCGTGGTGGATTCGCTCCCCCACGAGGCGCACGACCAGCCGCTCGACCTCGTCGTGGACGAGCTCGGCACGCGGCGCACGCGGGACGCGAAATCGTGAGCGCGCGCCTGATCGACGGCAAGGCGATCGCGCAGGAGCTGCGCGGCGAGCTCGCGATCCGCGTCGCGCGGCTGCGCGGGGAGGGCGTGGTGCCGAGCCTCGCGGTGGTGATCGTGGGGGAGGATCCGGCGAGCCAGGTGTACGTGCGCAACAAGACCTTCGCGTGCGAGGCGATCGGCATGCGCTCGCAGACGCACAAGCTTTCCGCGGACACGACGCAGGCGCAGCTCATCGCCTTCGTCGAGCGCCTGAACGACGACGGCACGGTGCACGGCATCCTCGTGCAGATGCCGCTCCCGGCGCACCTCGACAAGCATGCGGTGATCGAGGCGATCTGCCCGGACAAGGACGTGGACGGCTTCCACTACCTCAACGTGGGCAAGCTCGCGGCCGGCGACCCGGCGCTCTACCCGTGCACGCCGTGGGGCATCATGAAGATCCTCGAGCACGAAGGGGTCGCGGTGGAGGGCGCGCACGCGGTGGTGGTCGGGCGCTCCAACATCGTGGGCCGGCCCATGGTGATGATGCTGCTCAACGCGGGCGCGACGGTCACGGTGTGCCACTCGAAGACCCAGGATCTCGCGGCGCTCACCCGGCAGGGCGACATCCTCATCGTCGCCGTGGGAAGGCCGCGCATGATCACCGGCGACATGGTGAAACCCGGCGCGGTGGTGATCGACGTGGGCGTCAACCGCCTTGCCGACGGCACGCTCGCCGGCGACGTGGATTTCGACTCGGCCGCGCAGGTCGCCTCCCGCATCACGCCGGTTCCCGGCGGCGTGGGGCCGATGACGATCGCGATGCTGCTCGCCAACACGGTGCGCTCCGCCGAGCGGGCGGCCGGAATCGCGGCGCGCATGGAGACGCGCATCGCCTGAAAGGGCGAGGAGGGGACGATGGGCACGAACGCATACGCGCAGGGCCTCGATCGCAACGCGGCGAACTACACGCCGCTCACGCCGGTGTCCTTCCTCGCCAAGGCCGCCGCCGTCTACCCCGAGCGCCTCGCGGTGGTCCACGGGCGCGTGCGGCGCGACTGGCGCGAGACCTACGAGCGTTGCCGGCGCCTCGCCTCGGCGCTCGCGCGGCGCGGCATCGCCCGCGGCGACACCGTCGCGGCGATCCTGCCCAACGTGCCGGCGATGACCGAGCTGCATTTCGGCCCCGCCATGATCGGCGCGGTGCTGAACACGCTCAACACGCGCCTGGACGCCGAAGCCATCGCGTTCATGCTCGACCACGGCGAGGCGAAGGTGCTCTTCACCGACCGCGAGTTCGCCCCCACCGTCGAGAAGGCCGTGAGGCTCGCCAGGAGCCGGCCGCTCGTGATCGACGTGGAGGATGCCCTCTACGAGGGCGCGGGCGAGCGGCTCGGCGAGATCGAATACGAGGCGTTTCTCGCCGGGGGCGATCCGCAGCTCGCGTGGGAATTCCCGCCCGACGAATGGGACGCGATCTCGCTCAACTACACCTCGGGCACCACCGGCAACCCGAAGGGCGTGGTCTACCACTACCGCGGCGCGTACCTCAACGCGATCAACAACATCCTCGACTGGTCGATGCCGAAGCATCCCGTGTACCTGTGGACGCTGCCGATGTTCCATTGCAACGGGTGGTGCTTCAACTGGACCCTCGCCGCGGCGGCCGGCACGAACGTGTGCCTGCGAAAGGTGGAAGCGCGGCTGATCCTCGACCTCATCCGCGAGCATCGCGTGACGCACTACTGCGGCGCGCCGATCGTGCACTCGATGCTCATGAACGCGCCGGCCGAGTGGAAGAAGGGCATCACGCACAAGGTGAGCGGCCTCGTGGCCGCCGCACCCCCGCCCGCCGCGATGATCGAGGGCATGGCGCGCATGGGCTTCGACATCACGCACGTGTACGGGCTCACCGAGACCTACGGCCCGGCGGCCGTGTGCGCGAAGCACCCCGAATGGAGCGCGCTTGCGCTCGAGGAGCAGGTGCGCAGGAACGGCCGCCAGGGCGTCGCCTACCTGCTGCAGGAGGGCATGACGGTGATGGATCCGCAGGCGATGCGCGAGGTGCCCGCGGACGGCGAGACGATGGGCGAGATCATGTTCCGCGGCAACATCACCATGAAGGGGTACCTCAAGAACCCGTCCGCCACCGAGGAAGCGTTCCGCGGCGGCTGGTTCCATTCGGGCGACCTCGCCGTGAAGCACCCCGACGGCTACATCAAGATCCGCGACCGCTCGAAGGACGTGATCATCTCGGGCGGCGAGAACATCTCGTCGCAGGAAGTCGAGGACGTGCTGCACGGCCACCCCGCGGTGCTGCTCGCCGCGGTCGTGGCGCAGCCCGATCCGAAGTGGGGCGAGACGCCGTGCGCGTTCGTGGAGCTCAAGGAAGGCGCCTCGGCCACGGCCGAGGAGCTGATCGAGTTCTGCCGCGCGCGCATGGCGCGCTTCAAGGCGCCGAAGGCGGTGGTCTTCGGGCCGCTGCCGCGCACCTCCACGGGCAAGATCCAGAAGTTCCTCCTGCGCGAGAAGGCCAGGAGCACCGCCGCCATCGAATGATCCAGGCAAGGACCGGGAACCACAGATGAACGCAGATGAACACCGATAGGGCGGGAAGGATGGGACGGGGCGAAGCCGGACCACGCCTGCAATTCGATGTAACGCCGCTCGATTCGAGAACGCCATCCGCGTTCATCCGCGTTCATCCGCGGTTCCTCGCGTCATCCCCGCGATGAGCGCGATGCGCGAGGGCAGCGTGCGGTGCCTGGATCCGCACGGGTGGCACCACATGCGGTACACGGAGTGGGGAGAGGCGCGCAACCCGAGGGTGCTGGTGTGCGTGCACGGCCTCACGCGCAACGGCCGCGACTTCGACTACCTCGCCGAGCGGCTGTGCGACGCCTATCGCGTCGTCTGCCCCGACGTCGTGGGCCGCGGGCGCAGCGACTGGCTGCGCGATCCGAAGGACTACACCTATCCGGTCTACCTCAACGACATGGCGGTGCTGCTCGCGAGCCTCCATGCGGAAACGGTCGATTGGATCGGCACGTCGATGGGCGGGATCTTCGGCATGCTCCTCGCCGCGACTCCCGGCTCTCCGATCCGCAAGCTCGTGATGAACGACGTGGGGAGCGTCATCCCGAAGGCGGCGCTGCAGCGCATCG
>DASUXK010000257.1:0-9843 GCA_036377935.1 Usitatibacter sp. | reverse complement strand
CGAGAGCGGCTCGCCCCAGCCGTGCGCGGCGAGGAGCCCCGCGGTGTACGCGCCGACCCCGAAGAAAGCCGCGTGCCCGAGCGAGAGGATGCCCGCGTAGCCGAGCACGAGGTCGAGGGAGAGCGCGAAGAGCGCGGCGATGAAGACCTGGCTCGCCAGCACGCGGTAGCCGGGGAAGAGGAAGTAGCACGCGACGGCCGCGAGCCACAGCGCCACCTCGGCGGGGTGCCAGCGCGTCGAGGCGAGCCCGTGCCCCGCGCTCATGGGCGCTTTCCGAGCAGGCCCGCGGGAAACGCGAGGAGCAGGACCACCATCACCGCGTAGATCGCGAACGCGCCCAGCTCGGGCCAGTAGTACTTGGCCGCCACGTCCGAGACGCCGAGCACGATCGCGGCGAGGAGCGGGCCGAGGAGCGTTCCCGCGCCGCCCACGACCACGACGAGGAGGAAGTACACCATGAACCGCAGCGGGAACGAGGGATCGAGGCCCAGCACGTCGATGCCGAGCGCGCCGCCCAGCCCCGCCAGGCCCGAGCCGAGCGCGAAGGTGAGCGAGAAGACGCGATCGACGTCGATGCCCAGCCCGCGGGCGACGCGCGCGTCGTCCACCGCCGCGCGGACCTGCGCGCCGAAGCGCGTGCCGCGCAGCAACGCCGCGAGCGCCGCGGTGAGCACGGCCACCACCGCGACGAGGAAGATGCGGTAGGCGCCGAAATCCACGCCGCCGATGCGCACCTGGCCGCGCAGGAACGCCGGGAGATGCACCGGCTGCTGCGAGGCGCCGAAGGCCCAGGTGGCCGCGGCGATCGACATGAAGGTGAGGCCGATGGAAAAGAGCACCTGGTCGAGGTGGCTCGCGCCGTAGAGCCGCCGGTAGAGGAGCCGCTCGAGGACGGCGCCGGCGAGCGCGGCGGCGGCGAACGCGAGCGGGAGCGCGGCGAGGAACGGCACGCCGAAGCGGTTCATCGCGACCACGCACACGAAGCCGCCCGCCATGGCGAACGCGCCGTGCGCGAGGTTCACGAAGTTCATGAGGCCCATCTGCACCGAGAGCCCCAGGCTCACCAGGAACAGCAGGCTTCCGTACGCGAGCCCGTCGAAGGCGACTCCGATCACGGCGCGCGGCCGCCCGGGCCACGCCGCGGGCTGAACCCCCGGCGCGGCGGGAAGTCCACCCTGGAGCAGGCAAGGGGCTGCGGCGCGGCGAGCGCGATCCTCACGCGGTTCATTCGGGGCGGCCTTTTCGGGAATCCGGCGATGATACAAAAGGCGGCTGCCCCGCGCCTGCGCTGTCGTTTTCGCCCGGTATGGGGTTAAATGTCGTTTACGAATCGAAGGCCGAAGTGCAGACGCTCCTCAACTTCCTCGCCAGCGTGGCCCTGCTCATCTGGGGCACGCACATCGTCCGCAGCGGCGTGCTGCGGGTGTACGGGGCGGACCTGCGCCGGATCCTGTCGCGCAGCATCTCCAGCCGCGGCAGCGCCTTCCTCGCGGGGCTGGGCGTCACGAGCCTCGTGCAGTCCTCCAGCGCCACGGCGCTCATCGCGAGCTCCTTCGTCGCGCAGAACCTGATCGGGCTGCCCGCGGCGCTCGCCATCATGCTGGGCGCGGACGTGGGCACCGCGCTCATGGCGCAGATCTTCTCGCTGGACCTTTCCTGGCTCTCGCCGCTGCTGATCCTGGTCGGCGTGATCTTCTTCCTCGCGCGGCGCGACACGCGCGCGGGGCAGCTCGGCCGCGTGGCGATCGGCCTGGGACTCATGCTCCTCGCGCTGCAGCTCGTGATGGCGGCCACGCACCCCATCACCGAGGCGCACGGCGTGCGGGTGATCTTCGCCACGCTCTCGGGCGACGTGATGCTCGACATGCTGATCGGCGCGGTCTTCGTGATGGCGTCCTTCTCGAGCCTCGCCGTGGTGCTGCTGTGCGCGACGCTCGCCGCCTCGCACGTGGTCTCGGTGCCGGTCGCGCTCTCGCTCGTGCTCGGCGCCAACCTCGGCAGCGGCCTCCTCGCGCTCGTGGTGAACGCGCACACCACCGGCGGCGGGCGGCGCGTCGCCTTCGGCAACCTGCTCTTCAAGGTCGCGGGCTGCCTCGCCTTCGCGTGGATGCTGCAGTGGGTGGGGCCGCTCCTCGCGCGCGTGGACGACGACCTGCGCCGCCAGGTGCTCAACTTCCACATTCTCTTCAACGTCGCGATCTCGATCGCGTTCATCGGGCTCACCGAGTTCACCGCGCGCCTGGTCGAGCGCTGGGTGCCGGCGGCGCGGGAAGGGGCGATGCATGCCGCGCCCCGCTTCCTCGATGCCGCGGCGCTCGGCACGCCGGGCCTCGCGCTCGCCAACGCGGCGCGCGAGGCGCTGCGCATCGGCGACGTGATCGAGCAGATGCTCAACGGCATGATCGAGGTGATCCGCACCAACGACGCCGGGCGCGTGAACGAGATCATCAAGCTCGACGACGACGTGGACCGCCTCTACACCGCGGTGAAGCTCTACCTCACGCAGATCAGCCGCGAGCAGCTCGACGAGCGCGACAGCCGGCGCTGGCAGGAGATCATCTCGCTCACGATCAACCTGGAGCACGTGGGCGACATCCTCGAGCACATCCTCCTCGACCTGCGCGACAAGAAGATCGAGCACCGGCTCTCGTTCTCCGAGGCGGGCATGAAGGAGATCGCGGCGCTGCACGAGCGGCTGGTGGCGAACCTGCGGCTGGGGCTGTCGGTGTTCCTCAACGGCGACGTCGAGATGGCGCAGCAGCTCCTCGCCGAGAAGGAGCGCTTCCGCGACCTCGAGCGCGCCTACCACGACACGCACCTCGAGCGCCTCGCCGACCAGTCCGCGCCCGCGATCGAGACGAGCTCGCTGCACCTGGACATCATCAGCGACATGCGGCGCATCAACTCCTTCTTCTGCTCCACCGCCTACCCGATCCTCGAGCAGGCGGGCAAGCTGCGCAAGAGCCGCCTCGTCGCCGGCTCCACCGGCGCCTACCCCGCGCGCCCCGACCTCGCGCCCCCCACCGCGTCGAAGTGAAGTTCTCCCTCTCCCTTGGGAGAGGGCCGGGCGGAGGGTCACGATGATCCGCCCGATGCCGAAGCGGTTCCCCTCGACCCGGCGAAGCGAAGGCGTAAGGACCGCACAGGGAGATTGCAGCATCAGGTTCGGGACCGTCCGGGCAACCACCGCTCCAGCGCTTCGTGGACCCAGGGGCAACATTGCGTCGTCGATTCTGCGGGCAACCACCGCGCGCCTCTCGAGGGGAACCGCTTCGTCCTCGCCGTAAGGTCCTCCCTCTGCCCGCCGATGCCGAAGTTGCGTCCTCTCCTTTGGGGACGGCTCAATCCCGCGCTTGCGCCCGCTCCAACCCGGGGTCCTTCGCCTGAAGGAACGGCTCCTCCACATACCTCCGCGACACCCACGCGATGACGGTGAGCAGCACGAGATACGCCGGCAGCGCGGCCAATGCCGGCACATCGCGCGCGTAGGCGTCCCACAGCAGCAACAGCGGGAACTGGGAGAGGTAGGCGGAGTAGCTCACGCGTCCGGCGAATGCGAGGGGGCCGCGGCCGAGCGCGCGCGTGGCGACGAGCCCGCGCGACGTGGCGGCGAGCCAGAGGAGCGCCGCGAGCGCGAGCGTCGGCGCCATGCGCGCGAACTCCCGCGGGATCGGCACGTGGCCCTCGAGCGATGCGGCGAGGAACGCCAGCGCGAGGAGCGCCATGGCGATGCGCGCGAAGGCGGGAGCCCGCGCCTCGCTTCGCTCGCGCCACGCGAGCCAGATTCGCCCCATCGCGATGCCGAGCGCGAAATGCGCGACGTATCCGGGCAGCTGGATCCCGAGCACCTCGCGCACTTTCGATTCCGGCCACTGCCAGTGCGCTCCCAGGCGCAGCAGGCCGTCGACGAGCACGCGCATGTCGTGCACCACGTCCCACTGCCAGGCGAGGGCGATCGCCACCGCGCCGGCGAAGGCGCGCCGCGGCATGCGGACGAAGAGGGGCGCCGCGAGCGGCAGCAGGAGGTAGAACTGCGCCTCGACCGCGAGCGTCCAGAGCGCGCCGTTCGCGCCGAGCGAGCCGCTGGTGAGCGGCGTCGTGTTGTGCACGAAGAGCGCGTGCGCCGCGGCGTTCCACAGGTCCACGTAGAGGTCGCTGCGCCAGTACTTGCGCCCGTGCAGCAGCGGCATCACGAGCGCGAAGAGGAACACGAGCTGCAGGTAGTAGGCCGGCACGATGCGGCGGATGCGGCGCGCGTAGAAGGCGCGCGTCGAGGGCGGCGCGAGGCCCTTGCGCGCATGCAGGAACCACGGCAGGCCGAGGAGGAACCCGGAGATGAGGAAGAAGAGGTCGACGCCGAGATAGCCGTTGCGCGCGAACGCGTCGAGCAACGGCATGCGGCGCAGCGCCTCGATCCACGGGTCCGCGATGCCCGCCGCCTCGCGCAGGGCGACGTAGTGGAACGCGACCACCCAGAGCACCGCGACGCCGCGCAGGCCCTCGATGGGCGCGATCGATCCGATCTCGGCGCGGACGCCCTCGCGCATCAGAACGGCGCCCGCCCCGCGTAGCCGGTGAGCTCGAGGTAGCCCACCCCGCCCGCGGCGCCTTCGCCCGCGATGCGCACCGCGCCTTCCCAGTAGAGCGTGCCGGTGCTTGCGCGCGCATCCATCTCCTGGTCGTCCATGAGCGGCGCGAGCGTCCAGCGTCGTTGCGCCACCTCGACGGACATCGCGACCGGATACTCGACGCCGGTCCGCGGCGATTTCCACCGGCGCAACGGCGTGAAGCGCACCGCGTCGCCCGAATAGGTGACCGCGGCGCCGCCCTTCGGCCGGAACGTCGCCTGCGACCACAGCACGCCGCCGTCCTTCGCGCGCATGCGGAAGGCCATGAGCGCGCTGCCGTCGTCGAGGTTCGCGCCCAGCCAGTCCCAGCCCGCGGCTTGCGGCGCCAGGTACTCGCTGGACCATTCGTGGTCCAGCCATGCGACGCCCGTCACGCGCTCCTCGCCCGATGCGGTGCGCACGCGCCCGCTCACGCGCAATTGCGGCTCGCTGTAGTAGTAGCTCGCCTGCGAGGCGAGCGGCCCCTTGCGGCTGTATCCCCGGTCGCCTTCGGGCAGCACCGCCTGCGTGGGCTCGGCGGCGAGATCGAGCGAGAATGCCTCCGCCTCGATCCGCGCGCGATAGATGCCCGCGTCGCGTGCGAAGGTCCAGTCGTCGATGCGCACGTCGGTATCGGCGGTGCTCGCGTAGGCGAGGCCGTCGTAGGCACGCGCCGAGCGCTCGTCGTGCAGCAGGCGGCCGCGCGCGGGATCGGCGAGCGCGGCGTGCGCGAAGAGGACCTGTGCCGGAGCGAAGCGGCTCGGGTTGCCCTCGGCCTCGGGATTGCGCACGCGGAAGAACGTGACCTGGAAGCCCATCGGCCCGCGCTCGGCCTGCAGCACGCCGGTGAGGTACCACCACTCGATGCGATGGCCGGGGTGCGCGCCGAAGTCGCGCGGGAAGGCGAGGGTGCGCCCGGGCACGACGGGATCGAAGCTCGCCGCGCCCGCGACGAGCGACGCGGCGGCGAGGAGGAGCGCGACGGCGATCCTACGCATCGTCCTTCACCGCGGCCACCGCCTCGCGGCGCACCGCGGCCGCGCCGCTCGCGCGCGCGCCGAGCGCGGACAGTCCCACGATCGCCGCGAGGAGCACCGCGAGCGCGCCGATCGGCCAGTGCACGCCGAGGCTCCAGTGGAACGACTGGCGGTTCACGACGCGCACGAGGACGACGCTGATCATCGTCCCGGAGGCGAGCCCGATCGCCGCGCCCAGCGCGCCCGCCGCGGCGCCCTCGAGCGCGAGGAGCCGCAGCACCTCGCGCCGCGTGAGGCCGAGGAAGCGCAGCACGCCGAACTCGCGCCGCCGCGACCAGGCGAGCGCGGCGAAGCTCGAGGTGATGCCGGCGAGCCCGATCACGATCGCGATCGCCTCGAGCGCGTACGTGACGGCGAAGGTGCGGTCGAAGGTCTCGAGCGAGCGCTGGCGCAGGCTCACGGCATCCTCGAACGCGAGGCCGGCGGCGTCGGGCAGGGCCGCGCGGACCGAGCGCTCGGCCGCCTCGACGTCCACGCCGGGCGCGAGGAAGAGCGCCATGTCGTTCGCGCGCGTGTCGCCGGTGATGCGCCGGTAGTCCTCGAGCGGCATGACGACCGTGCCCCAGGTGCGCGCGAAGTCGCGGATGATCGCGGCCACCCTCACGCGCGTCGCGTGGCCGGCGATCGGCAGCACGAGCACGTCCGCCGGCTTCCAGCCTTCGAGGTCGCGCGCGGCCTCGGAGATCCACACCCACGGCAGGTCGCCGGGCGGCGGCATCGCGCGCGGCTCGGCCTGGTAGCCCTCGAGGATGCGCGCATTCACGGGCCGCGCCACGAGCGTGAGGGGCTCGGAGCGCGGATCGAGCACGAGGCGGTCGTAGCGCAACGGCTCGGCCGCGCGCACGCCGGCCAGCCCCGCGATGGCGCGTTGCTGCGCCTCGGTGAGGTAGCCCGTGTCGCCGCCCGAGGCGGTGCGCAGGTAGAGATCGGCGCTCACGATGCCGCCCAGCCACTGCTCGAGCGAGACGCGGAACGAATGCACGAGGATCGCCATGGCGACGCAGAGCGACGCGCTCACCACGATGCCGGCGACGCTCGCCGCGAGATGGCCGGGCAGGTGGCGAACCTGCGCGAGCGCGAGGTCCGCGACCGGGGAGCGCGGCGCCGGCAGGCGTGCGAGCAACGCGCGGCACACGGGGCCCACCGCGAGCACGGCCGCGGCGAGCCATGCGGCGATCGCGGCATAGCCGCCGAGGGGCAGGCCGCCCACGGGCGGGGCGAGCAGCAGCGGCACGCCGAGGAGCGCGAACGCGACGGCGTAGCGCGCGGAGCCCGGCGCGACGGCGATGTCGATCGCGCGGTCGCGCAGCCCTTCGGCCACCGGGATGCGTCCCACCGCCCATGCCACGCGCAACGCCGCGGCGACCGACATCGCGACGGCGAGGAGCGCGATGGCGGCGAGCGCGCGCGCATCGGGCGACTCGGCGATGCCATGGCCGCTGAAGTAGCCCGCGCCGAGGTCGGCGCCCACGCGCGCGAGGATCGCGCGGCTCGCGTAGATGCCGAGCACGGTGCCGAGCGCGGCGCCGGCGGCTCCGAGGAGCGCGCCCTCGAGCGCGAGCTCAACCGCGAGGCCACGGCGCGTCACGCCGAGGGCGCGCAGCAGCGCGAACTCCTGGCGGCGGCGCGCGGCCTGCAGCGCGAGCGTCGAGAAGACGAGGAACGCGCCCGTCGCGAGCGCGACGAGCGCCAGGGCGTCGAGGTTCACGCGGTAGGCGCGCGAGATCGCGGCCGCGCGCTGCGGCACGGCCGAGGGCGGCGCGGGCACGACGCCCGGCGGGAGCACGCGCGCGAGCTCGCGCCGCACCTCGCCGCCATCGGCGCCGGGGGCCAGCCGAAGGTCGATGCGCGACAGCCGCCCCACGCGCGCGAACGCCTCCTGCGCCGCCGCGATGTCGATCACCGCGAGCTCCCCGGCGTCGCGCAGGCCTTCGAGCACGCCCGCCACGCGGAACTCGCGCTCGCCGCTGCCCGCGAGGAGCCGCAGCGTCGCGCCTGCGCGCAGTCCGAGGCGCGAGGCCGCCGCGGGAGAAAGCCAGGCGCTCTTCCCGTCGAGGAACGCCGCCGCGCCGGGGAGCGAGGTTCGTCCCGGAACGAAGGCGGGCTGCAGGCGCGCCGCGCGGAACGCGTCGATCCCGAGCACGCGGAGCGTCGCGCCGCGGCCGCCCGCGAGCGCCGCATCCACCTCCACCACGGGGCTCGCGACGCGGATGCCCGGCAGGCGGGCGACGCGCTCGAAGAGGCGCTCGTCGAAGCCGTTGAGCGGCCCGCGCAGCTCGAGGTCCGCGGTGCCGGCGAGCGCGCGCGTCGCGCGCTCCACCTCCGCGAGCGCCGACGTATGGACGGTGTGCACCGCGCCGGCGAGCGCCACGCCCAAGGCGATGGAGAGCACCGTGAGCGCCGTGCGCACGCGGCTCGCGCCCAGCGTGCCGCGCACGATCATCGCCATCACGCGGAAATTCATGGCGCGGGCTCCAGCCGCCCGTGCGCCAGGCGCAGCACGCGATCGGCGCGCGCCGCGGCCACGGGCGAATGCGTGACCATGAGCGCGGCGGCGCCGGCGTGCTTCACCGCGTCGCCCAGGCACGCGAGCACCGCCCCGGCGTTGTCCTCGTCGAGGTTGCCCGTCGGCTCGTCGGCGAGCACGAGCGCGGGCCGATGCACCAACGCGCGCGCGATGGCGGCTCGCTGCATCTCGCCGCCGGAAAGCGTGCCGGGCCGGCGATCGCCGAAGCCCGCGAGGCCCACGGCGGCCAGCGCCTCGCGCACGCGCGGCTCGCGTTGGGAAGAAGGCACCCCGAGGAGGGCCAGCGGCAGCGCGACGTTGCCGCCGACCGTGAGATAGGGAAGCAGGTGGAACGCCTGGAAGACGAAGCCCACCGCGTGCCGGCGCCACAGGGCGAGCGCCTCGTCGTCCGAGAAATCGAGGGGCTTGCCGTCGACCGCGACCTCGCCCGCATCGGGACGGTCGAGGCCGGCGACGATGTGAAGCAGCGTCGACTTCCCGGATCCCGACTCGCCGACGATCGCGCACCATTCGCCGCGCGCGACCGAGAGAGCGACGCCCGCGAGGAGCGGCGCGCCCGGGCCGTAGCGCTTCTCCAGCCCGCGCACCTCGAGCATGCGCGTGGCGGCGTTCAGATCCAGGCCGCGATGCCGAGGACGGCGCCGCCGAGCGCGCTCAGCGCCGCCGCGCCCAGCAGCCAGCGCTTCTGCGTGAGCACCGTGATGGAGGCGAGCGCGATCGCGATCTGCAGCAGCGTCATCGAGATGGAGAGGTAATGGTGGGGATGGAGGGCACGCTCGCTCTTCTCGTTCCACGCCTTGTAGGCGGCCTCGTGCTTCTTCGCCTCCTTCTCCACGTCCTTCTTCTCGGCGGCGTAGCGCTGCGCCTCGCCCTTGTAGAACGCGGCCACCTTCGGGTCGGACGCGGTGGCGGCGGCGATCTCCGCCATGTTCTGCTTCATGCTCTTCGCCTGGTAGAAGTTCCAGGCGTCGGAGGCCTCGGCGCGCTCGAGCACCGCGTCGTTCTTGTAGAGCAGCGCCTTGTTCTGCGTGTCGCCGCCGAAGAAGCTCACGATGGCGCCGACGGTGGCGAGGACCGCCGTGAAGATCGCGATCTGCTGCCCCAGCCCGCCCTTGTGCGCCTCGTGCTCCACCGCATGGTCGTGCGCGCCATGCACGTGGATGCCATGACCGGACATCGGTTTCCCCTGTTCGCTGGTGTCGAGCGGCGGCTTGTCCGTCCGCTCAAACACCGTTCCCGCTGCTCGCAACCGCGCTACTGCCCACTGATGTAGTGCTCGAGCTGCTCGATCGTGAAATCCTGGTCCGCGATGATGTCGCCCACGATGTCGCGGATCGAGACCATCCCCACCACGCGCCCCTCGTCGACCACCGGAAGGTGGCGGATCTGCTTGTCGACCATGAGCGCCATGCACTCGCGCTCCTTGGTGCGCGGGCTCACGCACACGACGTTGGAGGTCATGATCTCCTCGACGCGCGTGGAGACCGCCGCGCGGCCCTGCAGGATCACCTTCCGCGTGTAGTCGCGCTCGGAGAGGATGCCGGCGAGGCGGTTGCCGCTCATCACGATGGCGGCCCCGACGTCCTCGGAGGCGAGGACCTTGATCGCTTCCAGGACGGACATCTCGGGAGTCACGGTGACGATGCGGGCAGGCTTGGCTTTGAGAAGCTCG
>DASUXK010000256.1:0-2954 GCA_036377935.1 Usitatibacter sp. | reverse complement strand
CTTTCGAGGTAGTGCTGCGCGCCGGCGTCGTGCACCGTGAAGCGCAACGCCGGGCCGCCGCTCGCCTTTTCCGCCGCCGCGAGGAGCTCCAGGCACGCGGGCATCACTTCGCGGCCGATGCCGTCTCCGGGGAGGACGGCGACATTGAGCTCGTTCGTGCCCGGCATGATCCCGATTATATGCGGCACGGATCGCGCCGCCGTCGCCTAGGGCCTCATGCGCGCGATCAGGCGATCGCGCCACACGAACTGGTGGACGAGCGCGGCGGCGGCGTGCAGCGCGGCAAGCGCGACAAGAGTGTTCGCGGCGAGCTCGTGCCAGTCGTTGATGCTGCGCCGGGTCGCCGCCACGCCCGCGCCGAACTTCGGCACGGACCACACGCCGAAGACCTGGGTCCCCCGATACGACGCGTTGAGGATTCCCGCCACGACGACCGCCACGAGAAGCGCATAGAGCGCGTAGTGGGTGGCTTTCGCCAGGACCTGCAGCGCGCCCTTGTCCGCCGGCGGAAGCGTCGCCCCGTATTCCGCGCGCCACACGATCCGCGCGATGAGCACGAGCGTGGTCGCGAAGCCCAAGAGCACGTGGATCGACCAGGCGCCGCTGCGCAAGGGTCCCTTCGGGAGCAGGTCCGCCGTCTGGCCGATGCCCCAGAGGAAGATCACCAGCACGACGGTGGCCCAGTGCAGCCAGATCGTCGTCGCGTCGTAATGCTGCCCGGAAAGGTCGGTGCCGCCGGCGTTCGTCTTGTTCATGTTCGAAGTGCTTCGAGGGTGCCGCCCCGATGGTGTTCCCGGCGCGATCGCCGCATCGCAAGCGCCGGGCCCCGCGATCGCACGCAGGCGCCGTTCAGGGCGCGGGCGAGGCCTCCGGCGCCTGGCGCGGCAGGACCATGCGGAACCTCGTTTCCCCCTCGGCGGAAGAGACCTCGAGTCCCCCGCCATGGGCCCGCGCGATCGCCTTGGCGATGAAGAGGCCGAGGCCGAGCCCGTCGCCGCGGCTGCCGTGGTGGCGACCGGAGCGGAACGGCTCGAAGATGCGCGGCAGGATCTCTTCGGGAATGGTGCCCTCGTTGCGGACCTCGACCTCGACGTGGCTGGGATCGCCGGTGAGCCTCACGTGCACCGGCGATCCGGGCCTGCCGTGCTGGACCGCGTTCGAGGCGAGGTTCGAGATCGCCTGCAGGATGCGGCTCTCGTCCCAGGTGCCGCGGCCATCGGAGTCGCATTCGAAGGTGAACTTGCGGTCGCGCGCGAGAGCCTCGAGCTCCTCGATGATCTCCTCGCACATCTTGCGCACGTCGCCCGGCTTGCGCTCGACCGTGATGCCCCTTCCCTCCCGCTCGCGCGACAGGTCGAGCAGGTCGCCCACGATGTGCTCGATCCGCTTCACGCCGCGCGAGACGACCTGCGCGTGCCGCTTCACCAGGGGCGTGGCTTCCGGAACCATCTGCAGCGAATGCGCCGCGAGCTGGATCGAGCCCAGCGGATCGCGGATGTCGTGGCTCGCGATCGCGAGGATCCACTTCTCGAAGTCGCGGGCGAGCGCGAGCTGCTCGACGCTGTGGGTCTGCTGCGCCTCCTGCGCCTTGCGGCGCTCGTCGACGTCCACGCAACTGCCGATGAAGCCGGCGAACTCGCCGCCGTCGTCGGCGTAGGGCACGCCGCGATCGAAGATCCACCGGAACTCGCCATCGTGCCGGCGCAGCCGGTATTCCATCTCGAACGCTTCCCGGCGATGGAAGTGGTCGAGGTAGTGCTTCACGCAGCGATCGAAATCCTCGGGGTGGACGCCCTCGGCCCAGCCGTCGCCCATCTCCTGCTCGAGCGTGCGCCCCGTGAAAGAGAGCCAGGTCTCGTTGAAGTAGTCGCACTTCGCGTCGAGCCCGGACCGCCAGATCATGACGGGGGAGTTCTCCACGAGCAGGCGGTATTCCGTAGCGGACGGGGCTCGGGCCATGGCCGGATCATCCTACACCGGAGCGCGGGGATCGCGGAAATCCGGCGGGAAAACCGCAGGAACCGGGTGGTTTCGCGTCTAATGTTCGAGTAGCTCGTCGCTTCCAGCCGCATTTCTCCGCGGCACGCCTGCGGCAATCCCTCCCCTGGTCCCGCGCCGCTTCGCGGACGGGACCATCGCGAAATTCCCGGTTTTCCCCGACGCGCCGGCCCGCGCCCCGCACGTCGAGCGGGCTCGGCCGCCCCGTGCCGCGATCTTCGTGTCACCCGGCCTTCGGCGCGTCGTTCAACCCCCAGAGGACACTCGATGGCGAAAGAAGACACGATCGACATGGAAGGCGTTGTGGACGAAGTCCTGCCGGATACGAAGTTCCGGATCACGCTGGACAACGGCCACCCCATCATCGCCTATCTCTCCGGCAAGATGCGCAAGCACCGCATCCGCATCCTGGCCGGCGACAAGGTGAGCATCGAGCTCACCCCCTACGACCTGAGCAAGGGTCGCATCACGTTCCGCCACAAGGACGAGCGGGCCGCGCCCGCGGCGAACCGCCGGCCGGCGTACGGGCGGCGCTGAGCGCTGCTTGAACCTACCGGCGGGGCTCGGCCCGCCGGAACGCGAGCCAGTTCCACTTCACGCCGGCTGCACGGTTGGCCGGCTGCAGGGACTGCGCCTCGACATCGAGCACTTTCTCGAGCCCTCGGCTCTCGGCCGAGGCCGCGGTCTCGTGCGAGGCCACGGGAAACGTCCGCCGTCCCGCGGGTGCGGGGCCTTGCCGGACGGATAGGACGAGGATGCCCGCGGGCGACAGCAGCGAAGCCATCGTGCGCATCGACTCGCGCCGCTCGCCTTCGTCGAGATGCGTCCAGACGCCCGCAACCACGATCAGCGCGAAGGTTTCCCCGAGCCGGGCAACCGACCTTAGCCGGGGCAGCGAGTCGTCGATCCAGCGGATGCACGGCGAATCGTGCAACGCGATCGCGCGGCGCCGCAGC
>DASUXK010000255.1:0-7129 GCA_036377935.1 Usitatibacter sp. | reverse complement strand
CTCGACCAGCCGGTCGAGAGCTTCGTCGTCGGCGCAGTTCGCCAGGCGCTTGTAGATCACGAGGCGCTCGTGCACGTCGCCGCAGTACGTCTCGGGCAGCAGCGCCGGCGCGTGCAGGTTCACCTCGGTCGCGACTTCCAGCGGGTGCGAGAGATCCGGCTCCTTGCCGCGCTTGAGGCTCTTCACGGCGTGCTCGAGCATCTCGGTGTAGAGCGCGAAGCCCACGTCGTGGATGCCGCCCGACTGCGACTCGCCCAGCACCTCGCCCGCGCCGCGGATCTCGAGGTCGTGCATGGCGAGGTAGAAGCCCGCGCCCAGCTCCTCCATCGCCTGGATCGCCTCGAGCCGCTTCTTCGCCGAGGCGGAGAGCGCGTCCTCGGGCGGCGTGAGGAGGTAGGCGTACGCCTGGTGGTGCGAGCGGCCGACGCGACCGCGAAGCTGGTGCAGCTGCGCGAGGCCGAACTTGTCGGCGCGATGGATGAGGATGGTGTTCGCGCTCGGCACGTCGATGCCGGTCTCGATGATGGTCGAGCAGAGCAGCACGTTGGTGCGCTGGTGGTAGAAGTCGCGCATCACCCCTTCCAGCTCGCGCTCGCGCATCTGCCCGTGGGCCACGGCGATGCGCGCCTCGGGAAGCAGCGCCTCGAGCTCCGCGCGCCGGTTCTCGATCGTCTCGACGTCGTTGTAGAGGTAGTACGCCTGCCCGCCGCGCTTGAGCTCGCGCAGCACCGCCTCGCGCACGATGCCGTCGGAGAGCCGGTGCACGAAGGTCTTGATCGCCAGGCGCCGCTGGGGCGCGGTGGCGATCACCGAGAAGTCGCGCAGGCCCTCGAGCGACATCGCGAGCGTGCGCGGGATGGGCGTCGCGGTGAGCGTGAGCACGTCCACCTCGGCGCGCAGCTTCTTCAGCTCCTCCTTCTGGCGCACGCCGAAGCGGTGCTCCTCGTCGATGATCACGAGGCCGAGGTTCCTGAACTTCACGTCCTTCTGGATGAGCTTGTGCGTGCCGATCACGATGTCGATCGTGCCGTCGGCGAGGCCCGCGAGCGACTTGGCGACCTCCTTGGGGCTCCTGAAGCGCGACAGCTCGGCGATGCGCACGGGGAAGCCCGCGAAGCGGTCGCTGAAGTTCTCGAAGTGCTGCTCGGCGAGCAGCGTCGTCGGCACCAGGATCGCGACCTGCTTGCCCGCGGCCACCGCGATGAACGCCGCGCGCATCGCGACCTCGGTCTTGCCGAAGCCCACGTCGCCGCAGACCAGGCGGTCCATGGGGCGGCCCAGCGTCATGTCGACGATCACCGACTGGATCGCCTCGGCCTGGTCGGGCGTCTCCTCGAAGGGGAAGGTGGCGGCGAAGGCCTCGTAGTCCTGCAGCTTCAACGGGAAGGCGTAGCCCTGGCGCGCGAGGCGCTTCGCGTAGAGGTCGAGGAGCTCGGCGGCGGTGTCGCGCACCTGGCGCGCGGCCTTGCGCTTCGCCTTCTCCCACTGGCCGCTGCCGAGGCGGTGGATCGGCGCCGACTCGGGCGAGGCGCCCGTGTAGCGGCTGATGACGTGCAGCTGCGAGACCGGCACGTACAGCTTGTCCCCGCCTTCGTACTCGAGGTGCAGGAACTCCATCGTGCCCTCGCCGAGGTCGAGCGTGACGAGCCCGAGGTAGCGCCCGATGCCGTGCTGGCTGTGCACGACCGGGTCTCCCGGCTTCACCTCCGCGAGGTCGCGCACCATCCCCTCGGCGCTCACGCGCGCGCGGCCGTCGCGGCGCCGCGACTGGCGGACCTGCCCCGGATAGAGCTCGGCCTCGGTCACGACGGCGATGCGCTCTTCCGGGAGGAGGAATCCCGCGGCGAGCGGGCCGTACGTCATGGCGAGCGGCGGCGTGGACTCGCGGAAGCGGTCCCAGTCGTCGACGAGCGCCGGATGGAAATGGTTCTCGGCGAAGAACTGCGAGAGCGTCTCGCGCCGGCCCGGGCTCTCCGCCACGATCAGCGCACGCCCCTCGAAGCCGTCGACGAACTTCTTCAGCCGCGCGAGCGGCTCGACGGAGCGGCGGTCGACGTCGATCGCGGGAACGGGCTGCGAGGTGAGCGCGCTTTGCGCGCCTTCACCCGCGCGGCTTCCGTCGTTCGCCTCGCTTTCACCCGCGCGGCTTCCGTCGTTCCCCTCGCCTCCGTCATTCCCGCGGAGGCGGGAATCCATCGGCGGGTTCCCGCCTTCGCGGGAACGACGGGCGATATCCACCCGCGGCCGGTCCTTCAGCCCGACGAAGAAATCCTCCACGGGCAGGTACAGCTCGCGCGGCTCGAGGAGCGGGCGGTCGCGGTCGCCGCGCAGCAGCTCGTGGCGCGAGCGCAGGTCCTTCCAGAAGCCCTCGGCGGCGCCCGGCACGTCGCCGTGCACCACCCACGTGGCTCCCGCGGGGACGTAGTCGAAGATCGTGGCGGTGGCGTCGAAGAAGAGCGGCAGGTAGGCCTCGACGCCGGCGGGCGCGACGCCGGCCGAGACGTCCTTGTACACCTGGCGCTTGGTGGGATCGCCCTCGAAGCGCTCGCGGAAGCACTCGCGGAAATGCGCGCGCCCTTCCTCGTCGAGCGGGAACTCGCGCGCGGGCAGCATGCGCACTTCCGACACCGGATAGATCGAGCGCTGCGAGTCCACGTCGAAGGTGCGGATGGTCTCGATCTCGTCGCCGAGGAGGTCGATGCGATAGGGGACCGCGCTGCCCGTGGGAAAGAGGTCGACGAGGCCGCCGCGCACGCAGAACTCGCCGGGGCCCATCACCTGCTGCACGTGCGAGTAGCCCGCGAGCGCGAGCTGCGCCTTCAGCCGGTCGAGGTCGAGGCGGCCCTTCGCCGCCAGCTCGAAGGTGCGTCCGGCGAGGTACGCGCGCGGGGGCAGGCGCTGCAGCGCCGTCGTGACGGGAACGACGCCCACGTCGAACGCGCCGTTCGCGAGCTGCCACAGGGTGGCGAGCCGCTCCGAGACGAGGTCGGGGTGCGGCGAGAACTGGTCGTAGGGCAGGATCTCCCAGTCGGGCAGGCGGTGCACGCGAAGCTTCGGCGCGAACCAGCCGATCTCCTCGCGCAGGCGCTCCGCGTCGTGCGCGGACGCCGTGACGACGAGGAGCGGGGGTCGGAGGCCGGACTCGCGCGCGAGCCAAAGCGCATCCGCCGAGCCGCTCGCCTGCAGCGCGGCCCTGGGCATGGAGCGATCCTCCCTACGCCACCGTCACCGGGATCTTGCCGATGCGCGCGCGCCACTGCGCGGGCCCGGACTTGTGCACGGCGTTTCCCTGGGCGTCCACCGCCACCGTGACCGGCATGTCCTTCACCTCGAACTCGCGGATCGCTTCCATGCCGAGGTCCTCGAAAGCGAGCACGCGCGAGGCGCGGATCGATTTGGAGACGAGGTAGGCGGCGCCGCCCACGGCGATGCAGTAGAGCGCGCCGTGCTTGCGGATCGATTCGGTCGCCACGGGGCCGCGCTCGCTCTTGCCCACCATGCCGAAGAGGCCGGTCTGCGCGAGCACCGGCTCCACGAACTTGTCCATGCGCGAGCTGGTCGTGGGCCCCGCGGGGCCCACCACCTCGTCGCGCACCGCGTCCACCGGACCGGTGTAGTAGATGAACCGGCCGCGCAGGTCCACCGGCAGCTTCTCGCCCTTCGCGAGCATGTCGACGATGCGCTTGTGCGCGGCGTCGCGGCCGGTGAGGAGCTTGCCGGAAAGCAGCAGCCGGTCCCCCGCCTTGAAGGTCGCGATCTCCTCCTTGGTGATCGTGTCGAGGTTCACGCGCTTGCTCGTCGACAGGTCGAGCGAGAGCCGCGGCCAAGCGTCGAGGGAGGGCGGCTCGAGCTTCGCGGGGCCGCTGCCGTCGAGGACGAAGTGCGCGTGGCGCGTGGCGGCGCAGTTGGGCAGCAGCGCCACGGGCTTGGAGGCGGCGTGCGTCGCGAAGCCCGTCACCTTCACGTCGAGCACGGTCGTGAGGCCGCCCAGGCCCTGCGCGCCGATGCCGAGCGCGTTCACCTTCTCGTAGAGCTCGAGGCGCAGCTCCTCCTCGCGCGTCTTCGGACCGCGGGCCTTGAGCTCGTGGATGTTCAACGGCTCCATCATCGCCCACTTCGCCATCAGCATGCATTTCTCCGGCGAGCCGCCGATGCCGAGCGAGAGCATGCCGGGCGGGCACCAGTCGGCGCCCATGGTGGGCACGATCGAGAGCACCCAGTCGACGATCGAGTCGCTCGGCAGCAGCATCGCGAACTTCGACTTGTTCTCCGAGCCGCCGCCTTTCGCGGCGACGATCACCTCGACCTTGTCGCCGGGAACGAGCTCCACGTGCGTGACCGCCGGCGTGTTGTCGCCCGTGCTCCTGCGCTTGCCGTCGGGGTCGGCGAGCATCGAGGCGCGCAGCGGGTTGTCCGGATCGGTGTAGGCGCGGCGCACGCCCTCGTTCACCAGCTCCTCGAGCGAGCGCTTCGTCTGCCAGCGCACGTCCATGCCCGCGCGGATGAAGGCGATGGCGATGCCGGTGTCCTGGCAGATGGGGCGGTGGCCCTCGGCGGCCATGCGCGAGTTGACGAGGATCTGCGCCATGGCGTCCTTCGCCGCGGGCGACTCCTCGCGCCGGTAAGCCTCCGCGAGGTCGCGGATGTAGTCCTCGGGGTGGTAGTAGCTGATGAACTGGAAGGCGTCGGCGACCGACTGGATGAAGTCTTCCTCGCGGATGGTGGTCATGGCTTGGCTTTCAGGCGCCCGGGCGCTCGGGCAGGGGTTGCCGGCGCCCGTGATGGGCCTTCTCCGGCGGCTGCGGCGTTGATGAAGGTCTCGAGCCGGTGGATCGAGGAGATGCCGATGATCGCCGTGGCGAGCTTCACCTTGAGCACCGAGGCGTTCACGTGCGAGATCATGAGATCAGGTTGGGCAGCGGCCGCATCTTGGTGTCGTCGTCCATGGATGGCCGCGGGGCGCGGTGGGAGCTCGGGGCCGGAATGCGCCGCGGCAAAGCCGCGCGTTTCCGCAATGCACAATTTTACCATCCCGGATCGCGCGCTCCGCGCGCGCCGCTCACCGCCGCGCGGCGCGCGCGAGGATTTGGCGGGCGGTCGTCACCACCGGCGCGTCGACCATCTTGCCGTCGACCTTCACCGCGCGGCCCGCGGAGGCGGCGTCGGCCTCGACCACGCGTCGCGCCCAGGCCACTTCCTCCTCGGCGGGCGCGAACGCCGCGTGCACCACCGCCACCTGCTTCGGATGGATGCACAGCTTGCCGCCGAAGCCGAAGCGCTTCGCGCGCACGGTGTCGGCGCGCAGCCGCGGCTCGTCGTCGGTCTGCACGGTGACGCCGTCGACGGCCGGCGCGAGGCCCGCGATGCGCGTGGCGATCGAGACCGAGAAACGCAGCGGCGCGAGCTCGGGCTCGCCCTCGCTCCAGCTCATGCCGGTATCGGCCATGAAGTCGAGGTGGCCGATGGCCAGGCGCACGACGCCGGGCGCGCCGGCGACGGCATCGAGGCCGCGCAACGCCGCCGCCGTCTCCACCAGCGGCACGACGGCGGCCTCCGCAAGCGCGGCGCGGACCGTCGCGACATGGGCCGCGGTCTCCGCCTTGGGCAGCATCACCGACGCGGCCGGCGAAAGATCCTTCAGCGCGGCGAGGTCGTCTTCGAGGAAGCCCGAGGCGGCGGCGTTCACGCGCACCACGATCGGAATCTCGCGGGCGGCGAGGCGCGGCCAGGCCTCGCGCACCGCCGCGCGCGCGGCGGCCTTCTCCGCGGGCGGCACGGCGTCCTCGAGGTCCAGCACCACCGCGTCGGCCCCGCTCGCGGCGGCCTTCTCGAAGCGGTCCGGCCGGTTGCCCGGGACGAAGAGGAAGCTGCGCGCCTCGGCGAGGGCGGAATGCGCGGCGCTCATGGCGACGATTGCGCCCGCCCATCCGCCGCGGCGTGCGACAGGCGCTCGACGAACGCGTCGTCGAAGCCCAGCTCGCGAAGGATCGCGGCGTTGTGCTCGCCCACCTCGGGAATCGGATCCATGCGGTACTCGAAGCGGTCGTTGTTTCCGGGCGGCTTGAGCGCCGGCACCGGGCCCGCGGGCGTGGCCACGTCCGCCCACCGATGGCGCGCCGCGAGCTGCGGATGGCGCCACACGTCGTGCATGGAGTTCACGTCGGCGTTGGCGATCTGGGCGCGGTCGAGCCGCTCGCGCAGCCCGGCGCTCGTGAGCTTCGCGAAGCGCTGCAGGATCAGCGCGCGCAGCGCCTCGCGATGCTCGTTGCGCAGGGCGTTGGTCTCGAAGCGCGGATCCTTCGCGAGGCCCGGCTCCTCGAGCACGACCTCGCAGAACTTCTGCCACTCGCGCTCGTTCTGCAGCCCCAGCATCACGGTGCGGCCATCGCCCGCGACGAACGGGCCGTAGGGATAGATCGTCGCGTGCGCGGCGCCCAGGCGCGGCGGCGGCTGCGCTCCCTCGTACGCGTAGTAGAGCGGATAGCCCATCCACTCGGCGAGCGATTCCAGCATCGAGACGTCGATGTGCGATCCCCGGCCGGTGCGCCCGCGCAGGATCAGCGCGGAAAGGATGTTGCTGTAGGCGTACATGCCCGCGGCGATGTCCGCGATGGAGGCGCCGGCCTTCGCCGGCTCCGCGGCGGTGCCGGTGACGGAGAGGAATCCCGCCTCGGCCTGGATGAGCAGGTCGTACGCCTTGCGGTCGCGGTAGGGGCCGTCGTTGCCGTAGCCCGAGATGTCGCACACGATGAGGCGCGGGTTCTGCGCGTGCAACGCCTCGGCCGAAAGGCCCAGGCGCGCCGCGGCCCCGGGCGCGAGGTTCTGCACGAAGACGTCGGCCTTCGCGAGGAGCCGGCCCATCACCTCGCGCGCCGCCTCGCCCTTGAGGTCCAGCGCGAGGCTTTCCTTCGAGCGGTTCAACCAGACGAAGTGCGAGGAGAGGCCCTTCACGCGGCTGTCGTAGCGGCGGGCGAAATCGCCCTCGCCGGCGCGCTCGACCTTGATCACGCGCGCACCGAGATCGGCGAGCTGGCGCGTGCAGAAGGGCGCGGCGATCGCGTGCTCGAGCGACACCACGGTGATTCCGTCGAGCGGGCGCACGCCGGCCTGCGAAACGTTGTCGGTCATC
>DASUXK010000254.1:0-3013 GCA_036377935.1 Usitatibacter sp. | reverse complement strand
ACCTGCCCTCGTCGGTGCTCATCACGGGATTCGACATCATCTTCTTCTGGGTCGCGCGCATGATCATGACGACCCTGCACTTCACGGGCGAGGTGCCGTTCCGCGACGTCTACATCAACGCCATCGTGCGCGACGCCGAGGGCCAGAAGATGTCGAAGTCGAAGGGCAACACCATCGACCCGCTCGACGTGATCGACGGCATCGAGTTCCAGGCGCTGCTGGAGAAGTCGACGCAGGGCCTCATGCTCGCCTCGCACAAGCAGACCGCGGCCAAGCGCATCAAGCGCGAATTTCCGGAAGGCATTCCGTCGTACGGCGCCGACGCGCTGCGCTTCACCTTCGCCGCGCTCTCCACGATGGGGCGCACGCTCAACTTCGACCTGAAGCGCTGCGAGGGCTACCGCAGCTTCTGCAACAAGCTCTGGAACGCGACGCGCTTCGTGCTCATGAACTGCGAGGGCAAGGACACGGGCCTCGACGAGGGCGCGCCGGTCGAGCTCTCGCACGTGGACCGCTGGATCGCGAGCCGGCTGCAGCGCGCCGAGCGCGAGGTGACCGAGGCGCTCGAGGGCTACCGCTTCGACGTGGCGGCGCGCGCGATCTACGAGTTCGTGTGGGACGAGTACTGCGACTGGTACGTCGAGCTCGCCAAGGTGCAGCTCGCCCACGGCGGCGAGGCCGCGCAGCGCGGCACCCGGCGCACGCTGATCCGCGTGCTGGAGGCGACGCTGCGCCTCGCGCACCCGATCATCCCGTTCATCACCGAGGAGCTGTGGCAGACGGTGGCGCCGCTCGCCGGCCGCGCGGGCGAGACGATCATGCTCGCGCCCTACCCCATTCCCGACATCGCCGGGATCGCGCCCAACTCGGAGCGCGAGGTGGAGATCGTGAAGGAAGTGGTGAACGCGGCGAGGAACCTGCGCTCGACCATGAACATCGCGCCTTCCGCGCGGGTGCCGATGTACCTCGCCGAGTTCGATGCTTCCCTGCGCGATCACGTCGCGGGCATTTCCGCGCTCGCGCGGCTTTCCGAGGTGCGCTTCGTGGAGAAGCTGCCGGCCGAGGAAGCGCCCGTCGCGATCACCGGCGTCGCGAAGCTGATGCTGCATGTCGAGGTGGACCGCGAGGCCGAATGCGCCCGCCTCTCGAAGGAAATCGAAAAGCTGGAGTCGGACCTGGCGAGGACACGCGCCCAGCTCGGCAACGCGTCTTTCGTCGAGCGCGCTCCGCCCGCCGTGGTCGCCGAGGCCAAGAAACGCCTTGCCGATTTCGAGGCACGGCACGTCGACCTGCGCTCGCAGATGACGAAGCTCGGCTGCTGAGACAGCCGCCCTTGCCGCTTCCCCACACCATCCGGGCGCTCCAGTCGCCCAACTTCCGGCGCTACTACATCGGGCAGGCGGTCTCGATGCTCGGCACCTGGGTGCAGTCGGTGGCCCTGATGTGGCTCGCGTACCGGCTCTCCAATTCCACCTGGTTCACCGGGCTCATCGGGTTCCTGAACAGCGCGCCGCACCTCTTCCTCGCCACGTTCGCGGGCGTGCTGGGCGACCGCGTGAGCCGGCGCAAGATGCTGATGGTGGCGCTCACGCTCCTCGCGGTGCAGGCGGCGATCCTCGCCATCCTCTCGGGGCTGCACATCATCACGATGGGCGAGCTCGCCGCGCTCGCGCTCTTCGCGGGCGTCTGCAACTCCTTCGAAACCCCGACGCGGCAATCGATCTTCTCGCAGCTCCTCGAGCGGCGCGAGGACCTGCCCAACGCGATCGCGATGAACTCGATCCTCATGAACGGCACGCGGCTCGTCGGGCCCTCGCTCGGCGGCTTCATCATCGCGGGCTTCGGGGAGACGGTGTGCTTCGCGTTGAACGCCGTGAGCTACGCCGCGGTGCTGGTCGCCCTCTTCGGCGTGAAGATCGTGCATCCGCGGCCGAAGCGCGAGCGCAAGCACCCGCTGCACGACCTCGCCGAAGGCTGGAAGTACGCGATGGGGCTGGTTCCCGTGCGGCGCATGCTGATCACGCTCGCCGCCGTGAGCTTCTCCATCAGCCCCTACTCGACGCTCATGCCGGCGATGGTGGTGAAGACCTTCGGCGCCGGGGCCGAGCTCGTCGGCGTGTTCATCGGCGCGGTGGGCTTCGGCGCGGTGATCTCCGCGATCTCGCTCGCGCGCCGGCCGAGCGTGCGCGGGCTGGGCAAGTGGATCGCCATCGCCGCCATCGTCGCGGGGCTGGGCTCGCTCGGCTTCGGGCTCTCGCGCCACATCGCCCTCTCGATCCCGCTCATGATGATGACCGGCTTCGGCATGTTCATGACCGGCGCCACCTGCAACACGATCCTGCAGACGATGGTGGACGAGGAGAAGAGGAGCCGCGTGATGAGCTACTACACGATGTTCTTCATCGGCATCGCGCCCATCGGCCACTACACCGAGGGCTGGCTCGCGGAGCACATCGGGGCGCCGGCCACGTTCGTGATCGCGGGGACGATCTCGCTCATCACCGGGCTCGTCTTCGCCGCGCAGCTACCCTCGTTCCGCTCGCACCTGCGGCTGGTCTATGTCAGCCGCGGTATCATCCCCGCACAGGAGAACACGACGCTGGGAAACCCATGAAGACGCTCGCGGGGAGGACGCTGTTCATCACCGGGGCGTCGCGGGGGATCGGGCGGGCGATCGCGCTGCGCGCCGCGCGCGACGGCGCGAACGTGGCCATCGTCGCGAAGACCTCCGAGCCCCATCCGAAGCTCTCGGGCACCATCCATTCGGTCGCGGACGAGGTGCGCGCCGCGGGCGGCAAGGCGCTCGCGATCCAGCTCGACGTGCGCGACGACGCGGCCATCGCCGAGGCGGTGAAGCGCACGGCCGAGGCCTTCGGCGGCATCGACATCCTCGTCAACAACGCGAGCGCCATCAGCCTCACCGGCACGCTGGAAACGCCGATGAAGCGCTTCGACCTGATGTTCGGTGTCAACGTGCGCGGAACCTATGTCTGCTCGCAGGCATGTCTGCCGG
>DASUXK010000253.1:0-5248 GCA_036377935.1 Usitatibacter sp. | reverse complement strand
GAAGGCCGTGGCGCCCCCGGAGAGCGCCGTGAGCGAGATGGCGAGGCGCCCGCCGTTGAACGCCGTGTGGGTGAGGACGGTCGCGGCGACGACGAGCGCGATCGGCAAGGGCCGCCTCGCCGGACGCGGCTAGGATGGGCGCCGGGTTTCGAGCGCCGCGATGCGCTCCTCGATCGGCGGATGGCTCGCGAAGAGGCCGAGGAAGGCCTTGCCCTCGGCGATGCCGTGCGCCTGGAAGGCCTGGGGAAGCACGCCCTGCTCGAGGCCGCCGAGGCGGCGCAGCGCGGCGATCATCTGCCGCGGCGTGCCGAGGAGCGTGGCCGAGCCGGCATCGGCGCGGAATTCGCGGCGGCGCGAGAACCACGCGACGATGATCGACGCGGCGATGCCGAAGAGGATCTCGCAGGCGATCACGGTGATGTAGTAGCCCATGCCCAGGCCGCGCTCGGTGCGGAACACCGTGCGGTCCACGAGATAGCCCACCACGCGCGCGAGAAACACCACGAAGGTGTTCACCGTGCCCTGGATGAGCGTGAGCGTGACCATGTCGCCGTTGGCGACGTGGGAGATCTCGTGCCCGAGCACGGCCTCCACCTCCTCGTGCGTCATCGACTGCAGCAGGCCCGTGGAGACGGCGACCAGCGACGAATCGCGGAACGCGCCCGTCGCGAAGGCGTTGGGCGCGCCCTCGTAGACCGCGACGGTGGGCATGCCGATGCCGGCCTTGTCCGCGAGGCGGCGGATGGTCTCCACCAGCCAGCGCTCGTCGGCGCTCGCCGGCGACTCGATCACCCGCGCCCCGGTGCTCCACTTCGCCATCGTCTTGCTGAGGAGCAGCGAGATGAACGAGCCGGCGAAGCCCACGATCACCGAGAAGATGGCGAGCGCCTGGACGTTCAGCCCGCTGCCCGCGAGGTAGCGGTTGACGCCGAGGATGGACAGCGTGATGGACAGCACCAACCCCACGGCCAGGTTGGTGGCGAGGAAGAGCACGATCCGTTTCATGGTGGGCGAGTGTGGGGGCGGAAGACGCTGGGGATATGGGGACGGGCCGGGGCCTTAAAAGGGGATGTCGTCCTCGAAGTCGTCGAACTTGCCCCCGGACTTGGCGGCCGCGGGCTTGGAGGCCGCGGGGCGCGCGGACCCCTCGCCGCGGTCCGCATCCCGGTCCGGCGCCCCACCGCCCATGCCCTGCCGCGAGCCCAGCATCTGCATCTGGTTGGCGATGATCTCGGTGGTGTAGCGCTTCACCCCGTCCTTTTCCCACTCGCGCGTCTGCAGACGCCCCTCGACGTAGACCTGGCTGCCCTTCTTGAGGTACTCGCCCGCGATCTCGGCGAGCTTGCCGAAGAAGGCGACGCGGTGCCACTCCGTCTTCTCCTGCTTCTCGCCGTTCTTGTCCTTCCACTGCTCCGTCGTCGCGATGGAGATGTTGGTGATGGCCCCGCCATCGGGCATGTAGCGGGTCTCGGGATCGCGCCCGAGGTTGCCGATGAGGATGACCTTGTTGACCGATGCCATGACTTCTCCCTTTCCTGAGGCGGTTTGTGCGGCCTACTGCCCGGGGACGCTGGAGGCGGCCGGGACGAATTCCCCCATGTTCCATGCGACGCCGAGCCAGGCCAGCACGAGCACGACGCAGGCCACCAGCGTGGCGACGAAGCCGAAGTGCTGGGCGATCGCCCCGCCCGCGGCCGAGCCGACGAACGTGCCGAGGAACTGTACGCTGGAATAGACCCCGGTGGCGGCGCCGCGCGCCTCGCGGGGCGCGGCCCGCGACACCAATGCGGGCAGCTTCGCTTCCAGAACGTTGAAGCCCCCGAAGACGATGACCAGAGCCACCGCGATCCCGCCCACGCTGTGCAGGCCCGCGGCGAGCGCCGCGAGGCCCACCGCGACGATGGCGATGGAGGCGAGGAACACGGGGCGCTCGCGCCGCGCCGTGCGCGCGCCGATCGCGGGCAGCATGAGCACGAGGCCGCCCACCATGGCGCCGAGGTAGATCCACCAGTGGTGCTCGACGGGCAGGCCCGCCTTCACCAGCGCGACCGGCGCCACGACGAACATCGCCATCAGCACCGCGTGCAGCACGAAGATGCCCACGTCGAGGCGCACGAGCTCCGGCGAGCGCAGCACCTCGGAGAAGGCGGGCGCCGAGGGCGAGCGCTGCGTGACCGGCGCGTCGGGCACGACCCAGCGCGTCACGCCGATGGCGGCGATCGCGAGCGCGCCGGTGATCGCGAAGATGCCGTGCAGGCCCACCCAGTGCTCGAGCGACGGCGCCGCGACGAAGGAGACCATGAAGGCGGCGCCGATGGTCGAGCCGATGATCGCCATCGCCTTGCTGCGCTGCGTCTCGCGCGTGAGGTCGGCGGCGAAGGCGATGGCCACCCCGGAGATCGCGCCCATGCCCTGCAGGAAGCGCCCGGCGATCATCCCCCCCGGCGTCGTGGAAAGCGCGCAGGTGAAGCTCCCGGCCGCCATGGCGGCGAGCCCGAGGTAGATCAGGGGCTTGCGCCCGTAGCGGTCGGAAAAGCGGCCCATGGGGATCTGCAGGACGGCCTGCACCAGCCCGTAGATGCCGATCGCGATGCCGGCGAGCTGCAGGCTCCAGCCCGGCTGCGACTGCGTCCAGAGCGTGAACACCGGCAGGATGATGAACATGCCCAGCATGCGCAGCCCGAAGATCGAGGCGAGCGAAAGGCTCGCTCGCAGCTCGCGGGGGCTCATGCGGGCCGGGGAATTCACCGGGGAAATGGAGGACGTGGAGCGGGAAAAGGGGCTCAGGTATATTAGCAGATCGCTCCATGGAAACGATTCGCATCCGAGGCGCGCGCACGCACAACCTCAGGAACGTCAGCCTCGACATTCCGCGCGACCGCCTCGTCGTCATCACGGGCCTTTCCGGCTCCGGCAAGTCCTCCCTCGCTTTCGACACGCTCTACGCCGAGGGGCAGCGGCGCTACGTCGAGTCGCTCTCGGCCTACGCGCGGCAGTTCCTGCAGCTCATGGAGAAGCCGGACGTGGACCTGATCGAGGGCCTGTCGCCCGCGATCGCGATCGAGCAGAAGGCGACCTCGCACAACCCGCGCTCGACGGTGGGCACGGTGACCGAGATCCACGACTACATGCGGCTCCTCTTCGCGCGCGTGGGCGACCCGTACTGCCCCGAGCACCAGGTGAAGCTCGCCTCGCAGAGCGTGTCTCAGATGGTCGACCACGTGCTCGCGCTGGCGGACGCGACCCGCGTGATGATCCTCGCGCCGCTGGTGGTGGGCCGCAAGGGCGAGCAGGCCGAGCTCTTCGACGAGCTGCGCGCGCAGGGCTTCGTGCGGCTGCGCATCGACGGCGAGGTGCACGAGATCGACCGCCTGCCGAAGCTCGACCGCAACCGCAAGCACACCGTCGAGATCGTGATCGACCGCGTGAAGATCGAGCGCGACCCGGCGCGCGCCGCGGGCCTGCAGCAGCGGCTCGCCGAGTCCTTCGAGACGGCGCTGCGCCACGCCGACGGCCGCGCGGTGGCGGTGGAGGTCGACCACGGGAAGGAGCACCTCTTCTCGGCGCGCTTCGCCTGCCCCGTCTGCAGCTACTCGATCCCCGAGCTCGAGCCGCGGCTCTTCTCGTTCAACAACCCGATGGGCGCATGCCCGCGCTGCGACGGGCTGGGCGAGGTCACGTTCTTCGACCCGAAGCGCGTCGTCGCCTTCCCGCACCTGTCGCTCGCCGGCGGCGCGATCCGCGGGTGGGACCGGCGCAACCAGTTCTACTTCTCGATGCTCGCCTGCCTCGCCCAGCACTACGGCTTCGACGTGGAGGCGCCGTTCGAGTCGCTGCCGGAGCGCGCGCGGCAGGTGGTGCTCGACGGCTCGGGCGAGGAGACGATCGCCTTCCGCTATCCCGGCGAGAAGGGGCGCCCGACGGTCAAGGAGCACGCCTTCGAGGGGATCCTGCCGAGCCTCGAGCGGCGCCACCGCGAGACGGAATCGGCGGCGGTGAAGGAGGAGCTCGCCAAGTACCTCAACACGCGCGCCTGCCCGGAGTGCGGCGGCACGCGCCTGCGCGTGGAGGCGCGCAACGTGCGGGTCGCCGACCGCACCATCCACGAGCTCTCGTCGCTGCCGCTCGCGCAGGCGCAGCCCTTCTTCGCCTCGCTCGAGCTCGAGGGCGCCCGCCGGGCGATCGCCGAGAAGATCGTGCGCGAGATCGCCAACCGCATGCAATTCCTCATCAACGTGGGCCTCGACTACCTCTCGCTCACGCGCTCGGCGGACACGCTCTCCGGCGGCGAGGCGCAGAGGATCCGGCTCGCGAGCCAGATCGGCTCCGGCCTCACCGGCGTGATGTACGTGCTCGACGAGCCTTCGATCGGCCTGCACCAGCGCGACAACGAGCGCCTCATCGCGACGCTCAAGAGCCTGCGCGACCTCGGCAACTCGGTGATCGTGGTCGAGCACGACGAGGAGGCGATCCTCGCCGCCGACCACGTGATCGACATGGGCCCCGGCGCGGGCGTGCACGGCGGCGAGATCGTCGCGAGCGGCACGCCGCAGGAGATCCTGCGCGACGCGGCCTCCCTCACCGGGCAGTACCTCTCCGGCCGCAAGTCGATCGCGCTGCCGGCGCGCCGCCACAAGCCGGACGCGCGCAGGCACCTGCGCATCGTCGGCGCGCGCGGCAACAACCTGCGCGATGTGACGGTGGACATTCCCGTGGGGCTCCTGGTCGCGATCACCGGCGTCTCCGGCTCGGGCAAGTCCACGCTCATCAACGACACGCTCTACAACGCGGTCGCGCACCACCTCTACGGATCCACCGCCGAGCCCGCGGAGCACGAGGCGATCGAGGGCCTGGATTTCTTCGACAAGGTGATCAACGTCGACCAGAGCCCGATCGGCCGCACGCCGCGATCCAACCCCGCGACGTATACGGGGCTCTTCACGCCGATCCGCGACCTCTTCGCCGGCGTGCCCGAGGCGCGCGCCCGCGGCTACGGCCCGGGGCGCTTCTCCTTCAACGTGAAGGGCGGGCGCTGCGAGGCGTGCCAGGGCGACGGCATGATCAAGGTGGAGATGCACTTCCTGCCGGACGTGTACGTGCCGTGCGACGTCTGCCACGGCAAGCGCTACAACCGCGAGACGCTCGAGGTGCTCTACAAGGGCCGGCCGATCAGCGAGGTGCTCGACATGACGGTCGAGCAGGCCCACGAATTCTTCGCCTCGGTCCCGGCCATCAAGCGCAAGCTCTC
>DASUXK010000252.1:0-4342 GCA_036377935.1 Usitatibacter sp. | reverse complement strand
CCAGAGGCGGCGCACCGCTTCGCGCTCCGCGGCGAGCTCGCCCTCGCCGAGCCGCACCGTCTCCTCGTCGTTCAGGGCCGCCTCGTGGATGCGCCGGCGCATCGCGAGGTAGGCGTCGGCCGCGGCCGAGGCGATGCCCGCCTCCACCAGTCCCGCCTCCGCGCAGCGATGCAGCAGCGTGTGGTTGCCCTTGTTCTCGCGCAGCTCCGGATGCGCCGGCCCCTCGGCGAGCACCAGCGCCTGCACGCAGAACTCCAGGTCGATCACGCCGCCCTCGACGTGCTTGAGGTCGTGCGCCTGCGATTTCTGCTCGGCGCGCATCTTGTGGCGCATCGCGGCGATGTCCCCGAAGAGCTTCGCGCGGTCGCGCGGCGTGGCGAGGATCTCGTCGCGCAGCCGCTCGAAGCGCGCGCCGAGCGCCGGATCGCCCGCGCAGGCCCGCGCGCGCGTGAGCGCCTGGTGCTCCCAGGTCCACGCGCGCGTGCGCTGGTATTCGGCGAACGAGGCGAGCGAGCTCACCAGCAGCCCCGCCGCGCCGTCGGGGCGCAGCCGCAGGTCCGTCTCGTAGAGCACGCCGGCGGGCGTGAGCATCGTGAGCCAGTTGTTCACGCGCTGCGCGGCGCGCGCGAGCTTCTCCGGCCCCGCGGTGGAGGTCTCGTCGTGCAGGAAGATCACGTCGAGGTCGGAGCCATAGCCCAGCTCCTTCGCGCCGAGCTTGCCGTAGGCGACGATGCAGAAGCCCGGCACGCCGGGCGGAGCATCGTCGTCCCCGAGTCGTCGGGGACCTGCGTGGATTCCCGATGACGCGGGAATGACGCGCTCCCCGATGCCCACGCTCCTCGCCGCCTGCGCGAGCGTCACTTCGAGGATCGTATCCGCGAGCGCCGTGAGCTCGTCGGAGAGCGCCATCACCGGCAGCTCGCCCTCGAGATCGGCGATCGTGAAGCGCAGCATCTGGCGTTGCTTGTAGTGGCGCAGGTGGTCGAGCAGGCGCTCGACGTCGCCCTCGAGCGCCGCGCATTCGGCGCCGAGCGTCGCGCGCTCCGCGGCCCAGTCGGTCGCGGTGAAGCTCGCGGCGCTGCGCGTGAGCTCGTCCAGCAGGATCGGATGGCGCGCGAGGAGGCGCGCCGCCCAGGCGCTCCTCGCCACCAGCCGCGCGGCGCGCTCGAGGACCTGCGGCTGCTCGACGAGGAGCGAGTAGTAGGCCTCGCGCCCCCCGATCGCCTCGAGCAGGTCGAGGAGCCGCGCGGCGGTCGCCTCCTGGCCGCTCTCGCGGGCCAGCGCGGCCACCACCAGCGGGAGCAGCTGCTCGAGGCGCGCGCGGATGCCGGTGGAAAGCGCGCGGTAGCGGCGCGAGCGCGTGAACTCCACGAGCCGGCGGGCGATCGGCTTCGCGTCGGCGATGCCCGCCTCGGCGAGGTCCTCGGCGAGGCCCTCGGGATCGGCGCTCGCCTGGGGATCGTAGAGCCACGCCGAAAGGCTCGCCGCGCGTGCGTGCCGCGGCGGGCCCTCGAAGAGCGCGTTGAACGCCTCCTGCACGCGGCCCCGGTGCTCGTCGAGCCGCGCGCACAGCGCCGCCCAATCGGCGCACCCCATCGCCTCGGCGATCACGGCGCGATGCTCGTCGGAGCGCGGCAGCGCCTGCGTCTGCTGGTCGTCGTAGTACTGCAGGCGATGCTCGAGGCGGCGCAGGAACGCGTAGGCCTCGAGGAGGGCGGCGACGCGCTCGGGCGCGACCAGCCCGCGCTCGCCGATCGCCGCGAGCGCCGCGCGCGTGGAGGTCGTGCGCAGCCCCGCGTCGCGTCCGCCGCGCACCATCTGGAAGAGCTGCGCCGCGAACTCGATCTCGCGGATGCCGCCCGCGCCGACCTTGATGTCGTCGGCCTTGCGGCGCCGGATCGCCGCCTCGAAGATGCGCGCGTGCAGCTCGCGCATCGAATCGAGCAGCCCGTAATCGAGGTAGCGCCGGTAGACGAAGGGCTCCACGCGTTCGCGCACGCCTTCGTCCGGCCCGGTGACCACGCGCGCCTTGAGCCAGGCGTAGCGCTCCCAGGGACGCGCGTGCGCGATGAAGTAGTCCTCGAGCGCGGCGAGCGAGGTCGCGAGCGGTCCGCTGTCGCCGAACGGCCGCAGGCGCATGTCGACGCGGAACGCGATGCCGTCCCCGGTCGCCTCCGAGAGCAGCGCGATCAGCGCGCGCCCCACCGCGGCGAAGAAGGCGGAATGGGCGAGCGGCCGCTCGCCCGCGGTCTGTCCCTCGGCGGGAAAGAGGAACACGAGGTCGACGTCGGAAGAGACGTTGAGCTCGCCGCCGCCGAGCTTGCCGAGGGCGGCGACGAGGAGGCGCGCGCCGCCCTCGGGCTCGCCGTGGGCGGCGGCCACCGTGCGGTGCGCTTCGGCGGCGGCCGCGGCGATGCACTCCTCGGCGAGCGCGCTCATCGTCTCGAACACCTCGTCGAGGGACGCGAGGCCGTTCAGGTCGCGGTGGGCGAGCGTCACCATCGCGCGCTCGCGCAGCCGCCGCAACCGCACGGAAAGCTCCGCGCCCTCGCCTTCGAGCGCCGCGCGCATCTCGGCGCGCGCAAAGGGCCGGTCGCCGCGCGCCTCGAGCTCCCCGACGAGGGCGGGGCGCGCGTGCGCCGCGCGGGCGACGTAGCGGGAAAGGCGGAGGGTGCGGTCGAATGCCGCGCGGAAGGAGGCGGCGGGCGTGTCCTTCATTGACGCTACAATAACGCACAAACTCCGCACCCGAGGGACGCAGCATCAAGGCCATCCCGCGCATCCTCTTCCGCGTGGCCGCGGGCGCCGTGGCGTTCCTCATCCTCGCCTTCGTCGCGCTCGTCCTGTGGCTGCGCTACGACGCGCTGCCCCACGCCGACCGCTACCGCGGCTACATCGTCTCGTCGATCGAGCGCGCCTCCGGCATGGCCGTGAAGGCGAGCGCGATCCGCGGCGGCTGGGACGGGCTGCGCCCGCGCTTCGCGCTCGACGGCTTCGAGCTCGCCGACCGCCAGGGGCGCGTGGCGCTCGCGCTGCAGCGCGCCGAGGTGACGCTTTCCTGGTGGTCGCTCTTCCGCGGGCGCGTGCGCTTCCACGACGTGGACTTCTATCGCCCGCAGCTCGTGCTGCGCCGCGGCGCCGACGGCCTCGTCTACCTCGCGGACAAGCCGCTCACCCGTCCCGGCGGCGAGGACGACGGGGCGTTCGGGCGGTGGCTGCTGTCGCAGCCGCGGCTCGCGATCCACGACGCGACCCTCACCTGGCGCGACGAGCTCACGGGCGCGCCCGAGGTGACGCTCACCGCGGTGCGCATCGCCGTGCGCCGCCGCCTCGGGCGGCACCACGCCGCGCTCACGGCGCTTCCGCCGCCGTCGCTCGCGGGCCGCATCGACCTGCGCGCCGACCTGCGGTTCGCCTGGGCCGGATCGCGCTGGCACGCCTCGGGCACGATCTTCGGCGAGGGCATCGACACCGACCTCGGCGGGCTGCGATCGCACCTGCCCGTGCCCGAGTCCCTGAGGAGCGGCGTGGGAAGCCTGCGGGTGTGGGCGACGGTCGCCGACAACGCGCTCACGGAGATGACGGCCGACGTGCGCCTGCGCGATGCCACCGCGCAGCTCGCCGCCGACGCGCTTCCCCTCACGCTCGCGTCCATCTCGGGTCGCGCGATCTACCGCGCGCAGCCCGGCGGCTTCTCGTTCCAGACGCAGGGCCTGCGCTTCCGGCTTCCCGCGGGCAACGAGGCGCATCCCGGCGATTTCTCGCTCACGCGCAGCGCCGCGCCCGGCAAGCCGCCGCGCGTCGAGGTGCACGCCGACGGCATCGACCTCAAGATCGCCGCGACGCTGATCGACTACTTTCCCGTGCCGCGCGACATCAAGGGGCGGCTCGACCGCTTCGCCCCGCGAGGGCGCCTCACGCAGGCCGCGCTCTCGTGGACCGGCGAGGACGCCGCGCACGCGCGCAGCTACACGGTGAAGGGCCGCTTCGACGAGCTCGCGGTCAACGCGGTGGACGCCTGGCCCGGCGTCACGGGGCTCTCGGGCCGGCTCGAGGGCAGCGAGGCGGGCGGCACCATCCTGGTGGATTCGAAGGACGCCACGTTCGCGCTGGGCCGCGTCTTCCGCGCGCCGATCCCGCTCGCCACGCTGCAGGCGCGCGCCACCTGGAAGCACGAGGGCAACGCGCTGCGGGTCGACGTGGCCGAGATGAAGTTCTCCAACGACGACGCCGAGGGCTCGCTCTCGGGGTTCTGGCGCTCGCTCCCCGATTCGCCGCAGCGATCGCCGGGCTACGTGGACCTGCAGGGAACGCTCACGCGCGCTTCGGCGAGCCGCGTGGC
>DASUXK010000251.1:0-15455 GCA_036377935.1 Usitatibacter sp. | reverse complement strand
CGGCATCCGCGTCCATCTCGAAGGGGACGCGGGCCGCGAGCGGGTTCGCTACATCGACGGCAACCCGCACCATCCGATCAACAAGGGCGTGATCTGCGCCAAGGGCGCGTCGGGGATCATGAAGCAGTACTCGCCGGCGCGCCTCACGAAGCCGCTCAAGCGCAAGGCGGGCGCCGAGCGCGGAGCCGCCCAATTCGAGCCGATCTCCTGGGACGAGGCTTTCGCGATCCTCGAGGAGCGCCTCGGCCGCATCCGCGCGACCGACCCGAAGAAGTTCGCCCTCTTCACGGGCCGCGACCAGATGCAGGCGCTCACGGGCCTCTTCGCGCGCCAGTACGGCACGCCCAACTACGCGGCCCACGGCGGCTTCTGCTCGGTGAACATGGCCGCGGGGATGATCTACACCATCGGCGGCTCCTTCTGGGAGTTCGGCGGCCCCGACCTCGAGCGGGCGAAGCTCTTCGTGATGATCGGCACCGCCGAGGACCACCACTCCAATCCGCTCAAGATCGCGATCGCGAAATTCAAGCGCTCGGGCGGGCGCTTCATCTCCGTGAACCCGATCCGCACCGGCTACTCCGCCATCGCCGACGAGTGGATCCCGATCCGCCCGGGCACCGACGGCGCGCTGCTGCTCGCGATCACGCGCGAGCTGATCGAGGCGGGCCTCTACGACCGCGACTTCCTCGCGCGCTTCACCAACGCGGGCCACCTCGTGGACATGGACGAGGCGAGCGAGCGCTTCGGGCTCCCGGTGCACGACCCCGACTACGTGCATCCGCATCCCGAGGTCGGCGCGATGTATCCGCGCGACAAGCTTTGGTGGGATCGCGCGAAGCAAGCGCAGGTGGCGAGCCACGCGGCGGGCGCGGATCCCGAGCTTCTCGGCGAGTACCGGCTGCGCGACGGCAAGCCCGTGAAGCCCGCGTTCCAGCTCATCGCCGACGGCGTGCGCCATTGCACGCCGGAGTGGGCCGAGGAGATCACCGGCATCGCGGCGGCGACCATCCGGCGCCTCGCGCGCGAGATGGGCGAGACGGCGCGCGACCACGCCTTCGAGCTGCCGATCACGTGGACGGACTCCTGGGGCGTCACGCACGACAAGGTGATCGGCCGCCCGGTCGCCTTCCACGCGATGCGCGGCATGGCCGCGCACTCCAACGGCTTCCAGTCGATCCGCGCGCTCGCCGTGGTGATGACGCTCCTCGGCACCATCGACCGGCCGGGGGGCTTTCGCCACAAGCCGCCCTTCCCGCGCGCGGTCCCGCCCAATACCAAGCCGCCCAACGACGCGCACGCCGTGCGGCCCAACCATCCTCTCGGCGTCTCGCCCCTCGGCTGGCCCTCCTCGCCCGACGACCTCTTCCTCGACGAGCGCGGTGGCCCGGTGCGCATCGACAAGGCGTTCTCATGGGAGTACCCGCTCGCGGTGCACGGCCTCATGCACAACGTGATCACCAACGCGTGGCGCGGCGACCCGTACCGCATCGACACGCTGATGATCTTCATGGCGAACATGGCGTGGAACTCGACCATGAACACGGTCGAGGTGCGGCGCATGCTGAACGACCGCGACGAATCGGGCGAGCACCGCATCCCGTTCATCGTGGTGTGCGACGCGTTCCAGTCGGAGATGACCGCGTTCGCCGACCTCGTGCTCCCCGACACCACGTACCTCGAGCGCCACGACGCGATGTCGATGCTCGATCGTCCCGTCTCCGAGTTCGACGGCCCCATGGATTCAGTGCGCGTGCCTGTGCTTCCGCGAACCGGCGAGTGCAGGCCCTTCCAGGAAGTGCTGATCGAGCTCGGCACGCGGCTCGCGCTCCCGGGCTTCGTGAACGAGGACGGCTCCCGGCGCTACCAGGACTATCCCGATTTCATCGTGCACTACGAGACGCGCCCCGGCTCGGGCGTGGGCTTCCTCACCGGCTGGCGCGGCAAGGACGGCACGCGATCGATGAAGGGCGAGCCGAATCCGCGCCAGTGGGAAATGTACGCGGCGAACGACTGCGTGCACCACCACGTGATGCCCGAATCGCACCAGTACATGCGCAACGCGAACCGCGGCTACATCGAGTGGGCGCACGAGATGCGGCTTCGCACCTACACGATGCCGGCGCTGATCCAGGTGTACTCGGAAGTGATGCAGGAGTTCCGCCTCGCCGCGCGGGGCAAGCGGCCCGGGCGCCAGCCGCCGGCGCACCTGCGTGAACGAATCGAGCGCTACTTCGATCCCGTGCCCTTCTGGTATGCGCCCCTCGAGTCCGATGCGACGGACCTGGAGCGCTTTCCCCTGAACGCGGTCACGCAGCGGCCCATGGCGATGTACCACTCGTGGGACTCGCAGAACGCGTGGCTGCGCCAGATCCACGCGCACAACGAGCTCTTCGTGAATCCGCGCACCGCGCGTGCCGCGGGCGTGGAGGACGGCGGCTGGATGTGGATCGAGTCGCAGTGGGGCCGCGTGCGCTGCGTGGCGCGCTACTCCGAGGCGGTCGAACCGGGCACGGTGTGGACGTGGAACGCGATCGGCAAGGCGCCGGGCGCCTGGCGGCTCGACGGGAATGCGAACGAGGCGCGCAGGGGATTCATCCTGAATCATCTGATTTCCGATGAATTGCCGGCGAACGGCGCGCGGATCTCGAATTCGGACCCCATCACCGGCCAGGCCGGCTGGTACGACGTGCGCGTGCGAATCCGACCCGCCATGCCCGACGAGCCGCAGGTGACGTTCCCGCGCTTCGACGAGATGCCCGCGCTTCCCGGCACCGCGCGCACGAAGCCCTCGTGGATCGCCTACTTCGCCGGAAGCAAGAGCAAGCCTTGACCCAGCTCGCCCTCGTCATCGATCTCAACGTGTGCGTGGGCTGCCACGCGTGCGTCACGAGCTGCAAGGAATGGAACACCTCCGGCAGCGCCGGCGCGCTCGCCGACCTCATGCCCTACGGCGAGGATCCGAGCGGCACCTTCTTCAACCGCGTGCAGACGTTCGAGGTGGGCGAGTTCCCCGGCACGCAGACCGTGCACTTCCCGAAGTCGTGCCTGCACTGCGAGGATCCGCCGTGCGTGCCGGTGTGCCCGACGGGCGCGAGCTACAAGCGTGTCGAGGACGGCATCGTGCTCGTGGATTACGACAAGTGCATCGGCTGCAAGTACTGCGCGTGGGCGTGCCCCTACGGCGCGCGCGAGCTGGACGCGAAGCAGAAGGTGATGAAGAAGTGCACCCTCTGCGTCGACCGCATCTACGACGCGAGCCTCGCCGAGGAGGACCGCAAGCCCGCCTGCGTGAAGGCGTGCCCCACGAACGCGCGCCTCTTCGGCGACATCCACGATCCGGAGTCCGCCGTCTCGAAGGCGATCGCCGGGCACGATGGCTACTCGCTCATGCCCGAGTGGGGCACGATGCCCGCGAACCGCTACCTGCCGCGCCGCAAGACCGAATGCGTCCCGCCTTCTCCGTCGTCTTCCTCACCACGCTGATCGGGGCCGGCCAGGGCCTCTTCCTCGCGCTCTACCTCGCGGATCTCGCCGGGCGCGCGAGATGGCTGCCGGTGACCGGCGCGCGCTTCCTCGCCGTCGGCGCCGCGGTCGCCCTCGTCCTCGGCGCCCTCGGGCTGCTCGCTTCCTTCTTCCACCTGGGCCGGCCCGAGCGCGCGTGGCGCGCGGCGGCGCGATGGCGCACCTCGTGGCTCTCGCGCGAGGTGATCGCGCTGCCGATGTTCCTCGCGGCCACCGCGGCGTGGGGCGCGTCGACGCTCTACGGGCGCGAATGGAACGTGGCGGCCGGCGCGATCGCCCTCGCCGCGTGCCTCGCGCTCTACTACTGCACGGCGATGATCTACGCGGGGATCCGCTTCCTGCAGGAGTGGGCGAGCCCGCTCACGGTCGCGAACTTCTTCCTCATCGGCCTCGCATCGGGCACGACGCTCGCCGCGGCGCTCGCGGTGCGGCTTTCGCCCGCGCACGCGAACGCCTTCGCGCTCGCCGCGCTGGCCCTCACCGCCGCCGCGCTCGCCACCCGCACCGCCTCGCTCGTGCGCAACGCGCGCCTGCGGCCGCGCTCCACGCCGCAGAGCGCTATCGGCATCCGCGCGGCGCGCATCGAGCAGAAGTCGGTCGGCTTCTCGGGCGGATCCTTCAACACGCACGAATTCTTCCACGGCGTGGCGCCGCGGCGCTTCGCCGCGATCGGCTGGATCTTCATCGTCGCGGGCTTCGTGGCGCCGATGGCGATGGTGGCCGCGGCGCTCGTTTTCGGGCGGCCCGGATGGCTCCTCGCCGCGCCCCTCGTACAATACGGGGGTCTGGTCGCCGAGCGCTGGTTCTTCCTCGCGCAGGCGACCCATCCCCAGAACCTCTACTACCAGGCCTTCGCATGATCCTCCGTCCGCGCGCCGTCGCGCGCTTCGCCGGCGCGGCCGCCCTGCTCGCCACGCCGGGCATGGCTTTCGCCGCCCGCAGCCATGTCCCCTCCCTTCCGTGGTGGGCATGGCCGCTCATCCTCTTCGTCACCACCTTCCTCATGGGCATCGTCGCGGTGGTCGGCGGCATCGGCGGTGGGGTGCTCTTCGTGCCGATCGGGGGCGGCTTCTTCCCGTTCCACCTCGACTTCGTGCGCGGCGCGGGATTGATGCTCGCGCTCTGCGGCGCGCTCGCCTCCGGGCCGGGGCTCCTGAGGAGCGGGCTGGCGAGCCTGCGCCTCGCGATGCCGCTCGCGCTCGCGGGCTCCGTCGGAGGCATCGTGGGCGCGCTGGTGGGCCTTGCGTTGCCCACGCGCGTCGTGCAGATCGCGCTCGGCATCACGGTGCTCGCCATCGCCGCGCTCATGTGGGGGACGCGCAAGACGGGGACGACCGAGTCCCATGCCGCCGATCGCTGGGCGCTCGCGCTCGGCCTGCACGGCCGCTTCCACGATCCGGCGGGCAACGCGATGGTCGACTGGAAGGTGCACCGCACCGGCTGGGGCCTCGCGTCGTTCTTCGGCATCGGCATGGTGGGCGGGCTCTTCGGCCTCGGCGCGGGCTGGGCGAACGTGCCGGCGCTGAACCTGCTCATGGGCGTGCCGCTCAAGCTCGCGCTCGGCACGAGCGGGCTCGCCATCTCGATCATCAACACCTCGGCCGCGTGGGTGTACATGAACAAGGGAGCGCTCCTGCCCATCATCATCGTGCCCTCGATCCTCGGCGTGATGATCGGCGCGCGCGTGGGCGTGAAGGTGCTGAAGGGCATCCAGGCCTCGACCGCGAGGAACATCGTGATCGTCGTGCTGCTGCTCGCGGGCTTGCGCTCGCTGCTGCAGGGCCTGGGCTTCTGAGGAAGGAACGCCATGACGAAATTCGACGAATCGCTGCAATCGGAGCAGCACATCTACGCCGGCTGGCTCGCGTGGGGAACGCGCATCGGCTTCACGCTGCTCGTGGTCACCTATTTCGTGTACGTGACGGGCATCCTCGCGCCCTCGATCCCGCTCGACCAGCTGCCGCAGCTCTGGGCGCTGCCGCTCGACGAGTACCTCGCGCGCAGCCACGCTCCCACCGGCTGGACCTGGCTCGCCGACCTGCGGCAGGGCGATTTCCTGAACCTCGTCGGCGTCGCGATCCTCGCCGCGAGCACGCTCGCGTGCTACTTCCGCGTGCTCCCGATCTTCGTGCGCGCGAAGGAGCGCGTGTTCATCGCCATCTGCGTCGCCGAGATCGTGGTCCTGCTCGCGGCGGCGGCCGGCGTGTTCTGATCCCACGCGCGGTCGGAAACGGCCTACCGCAACTTCGAGAAAGCGCTACGCGGCGCGCCGAAACTCCCATCGTCCTCCTGGCTCCAATCCGCAAAGGAGGAACTCACGATGAATCGAATCGCGATGACGGCGCTCGCCGCCGTGACGATCTGCGGGGCTGCGCAGGCCGCCGAGATGACCATCTACAAGCAGCCGCACTTCAAGGGCGACAAGGTGACGGTGCGCGAGGAGTCGCGCGACCTCCGCAGCCAGCGCATCACCGACCAGGCCTCGAGCGTGGTCGTGCACGACGGCCGCTGGCAGGTGTGCACGCAGCCGGACTTCAACGGCGAGTGCCGCATTCTCGGCCCGGGCAAGTACGCGACGCTCGACGCGGCGCTCAACCACCGCATCGAATCCGTGCGCGAGCTCGATCGCACCGCCGATCGGCGCGACGACGGCGACAAGCGCTGGGACCATGATCGCGATCGCGGCTGGGACAACGGCGACAGGCGCGGCTGGGACAACGACCGCAAAGGCCGTTGGGAGCACGGGCGCGGCTACGCGATGGGGGGGATCGAGCTCTTCCCCGAGCGCGAATTCCGCGGACCGTCGGTGCGCGTGGAGCACGATCTCGACAACCTGCGCGGCACCGACCTGAACAACGGCGCCTCGAGCGCGGTGGTGCACGACGGGACGTGGGAGCTTTGCACGCGACCCGGCTTTTCCGGCCGCTGCAAAGTGCTCGTCCCCGGCGAGTATCCGCGGCTCGCGCAGCTCGACGACCGCGTGTCGTCGCTGCGCCGCGTGCGCTGATCGGTACCCGTGGGCGCCATCCTCGCCCCTCTCGCGGCCCTGGTCGTCGCGGCGGCGCCCCACGCCGCCCCGATGCCGCCGGGCGTTTCGTGGTCCTGCGACTTCGAGGCCACGTATTGCGGGATGGAAGAGCAGTCGAAGGCCGAGCCGGGCCGGCGCAGCGTCTTCACGGCCACGCCGCGCGACGGCCAGCTCGCGGTGGAGCTCACCACGGTGCCGCGCGACGACCAGGTGCACGGCAGCGGCGAGTGGGAGCGCGACGACCTCGCGCTCCCTCCTTCACCCGCGTACTGCAATGAGGGCCAGGAGGAGTGGTGGGCGGTCTCGGTCCTCTTCCCCGAGGACTACGCTCCCAGCGTGCTGGGCGAGGTCATGGATTTCCACCACCACGCCGACGGCGGGCAGGCGAACTTCAACGTGGTCGCCGTCCGCGACCACCTGCGCCTGCACGGCTTCTACGGCGACGTGAAGCGACCCGGCGAGTACAAGGTCGAGCTCGGGCCCATCCACCGCGACACGTGGTACGACTTCGTCTATCACGTGAAGTGGACATCGCACGGGAACGGCTTCTTCGAGGCGTGGCTCAACGGGCGGCAGGTCCTCGCGCACGAGGGCCCGACGCTCTATCCCGGCATCTCCTGCTACTTCAAGCTCGCCAACTACCACGCGCCCACGGGCCGGCCCAGCTCGATCGTGTTCGACCGCGTGGTGCGGGGGACCAGCCGCGCGGCGGTCACGGCCGAACGCCATCCGGCAAGCGCTGCGCTCGCGCTCACGCGCTGAGACGCGCTTCGGCGTGCTAAGGTCCGCCCATCGAGGAGGCGGGAGCCTTTCCATGAAGATCGATGCGCGCGGCGTGCAGGCCGTGAGGCCCGAGCACGAGGTCATGACGCGGCAGCGGCTGCCGTACTTCATCGGCATCTCCGGCGCGACCGTGGGCGCGCGCGGCCTCGCGATGCACATCGTCGTGATCCCGCCCGGCGCGCGCGCCGATCCGCACCGCCACGTCGGCTACGAGACCGGCATCTACGTCCTCGAGGGACGCGTGCTCACGCGCTGGGGCGAGAATCTCGAGAACGAGGTGGTGAGCGAGGCGGGCGACTTCCTCTTCGTGCCGCCCGGCGTGCCGCACGAGGCGGTGAACCTGAGCGCCACCGAGCCCGCGCGCGCGGTGGTGGCGAGGAACGATGCCGGCGAACAGGACAAGGTGGAGCCGTACCGTCCAGCGGCTCGCTAACGCCGCTCAGGGCACCTGCGACTCGTCCACATCGATACCGATCCCCCAGGCGCCGGTGTTGTCGGCGAGCTGGTCGTCGTTCACGCACACTTCGAGCGGCCCCCCCGTGTTCGTGACGAAGCTCATGTCCGTCCCGCCCTGCACGACCTGCGTGCCGACCCTGAGGACCAGCGAGTACTTGCGCAGCCCCGGGAAGGGAAACCCGGTGGGCGCGCTGGAGTTGGGCTCGCCGTCGGCGTCGTAGACGCAACCCCCGAAGATGCAGCCGAAGTTGATCTTCACGGCCGGATTGGGATTGGTCTTGATCGCCACCTTCGTTCCGGCCCGCAGCGGAAGCATGCGCGGCACCTCGCCGCAGGCCGTGGGACCGGGCTGGCCGAAGCCCAGCATGAATCCCGAGTGGGGGCTGCCCGTGGCCATCTTGAGCACGCGCAGCCGAAGCGTGGCCTGCCCGATGCAATCCGATCCGTTGGAGTGCACTTCCACCGTCTTGAAGCCGGGGTAGCTCTGGTCGTACTTGCAGCTCACTGCCAGGGGCACCTCGGCCGCCGGGGTCCCGAAGTCGTGGCCGAGCCCGAACGGCATCGCCGAGAGCCCGTTGCCGCAGCGCGCCATCACGACGCTGCAATTGCCCTTGCCGTGCACGCGCAGCGCCACCGGCTGGTCGTCGGGCACGCCGCACACCTGCGGCGAGACCGTGGTGTCGCACACCGTGCGCTGAGCCGGATCGAGCTCGATCGAGCTGATCGCCGCCGGAGCGCAGGCGGCGAGGACGACGGGTGCGCCGATCGCCACGAGCGAGCGGGCGATGCCGGAGCCTGGAATCGACCTGCGATGGTTGCGCATTCGGGGCCTCCGTCGCGGATTGCGGGCAGGCCATTCATACGCCGCTTCGACGAAGCCGGATTGATCGCCGGCAAGCGCGGGCGTTATTTGGGACGGCCGCCGGGATCCGACGCCACCTTCCCGACCCGCCGCAGGAAGCTCTCGAACGGTCCCATGTCGCCCATCGCCGCGCCCATCGGGAAATTCACGCGGCGAGCGCCTTTCGGCGGCGCTCCATCATTCGCCAGATGAACGGGGTGAAGATGAGCTGCATCGCGAGCTCCATCTTTCCGCCCGGCACGACGATCGTGTTGGGGCGCGACATGAAGGAGTCGTGCAGCATCGTGAGCAGGTACGGGAAGTCGATGCCGCGCGGGTCGCGGAAGCGGATCACGACGAAGCTCTCGTCGGCGGTGGGAATCTCGCGCGCGATGAAAGGGTTCGAGGTGTCCACGGTCGGCACGCGCTGGAAGTTCACGTGGGTGCGGGTGAACTGCGGGCAGATGTAGTGCACGTAGTCGTGCATGCGGCGCAGGATCGTGTCGGTGACCGCTTCCGTCGAGTAGCCGCGCAGCGACTGGTCGCGCTGGATCTTCTGGATCCATTCCAGGTTGATCACGGGCACCACGCCCACGATGAGATCCGGGTAGCGCGAGACGTCCACGCCCTGCGCCTGGACGGCGCCGTGCAGCCCCTCGTAGAACAGCAGGTCGGTGCCGGAGAGCTCCTGCCAATCGGTGAACGTGCCGGCGGGCAAGCCGTGGCGCCGCGCGTCGTCCTCGTCGTGCACGTAGTAGCGCCGGCGGCCGCGGCCCGATTCCGAGTACTCGCGGAAGAGCGCCTCCAGCTCCTCGAGGAGGTTTGCCTCGGGCCCGAAGTGGCTGAACTGGCTGCCCTTCTCCTGCGCGGCCATCACCTCGCGCATGTGCGCGCGGTCGTAGCGATGGAAGCTGTCGCCCTCGACGAGCGCCGCCTCCACCTGCTCGCGGCGGAAGATCTTCTCGAACGTGCGCGTGACCGAGGTGGTGCCGGCGCCCGAGGAGCCGGTGATCGCGATGATGGGATGCTTCGCCGACATCGCTCAGGCCCCGACCGCGTCGCGGAAAAGCCCGCGCGGATGGAAGAGCGGAAGGTCGAGGTCGGCGTCGCCGTTGTCCTCGGCGTGGTAGCGCTCGATGCGCTCGACCTCCTCGCGCGAACCGAACACGAAGGCGATGCGCTGGTGGAGCTTCTCCGGCGCCACCTCGAGCACCGGCGCGCGCCCCGTGCTCGCCCGCCCGCCGGCCTGCTCCACGAGGAAGCCGATCGGGTTCGCCTCGTAGAGCAGCCGCAGCCGCCCCGGCCGCGCGGGATCCTTGCGGTCGCGGGGATAGAGGAAGACGCCGCCGCGCATGAGGATGCGGTGCGCCTCGGCCACGAGCGAGGCGATCCAGCGCATGTTGAAGTCGCGCCCGCGCGGCCCCGCGGCGCCCGCGAGGCATTCGGCGACGTAGCGCGCGACGGGCCGCTCCCAGAAGCGGCTGTTCGAGGTGTTGATCGCGAATTCCGAGGTGCGCTCGGGGATGCGCAGGCTCTCGTGCGTGAGGAGGAACTCGCCGATGGAGCGCTCGAGCGTGAAGCCGTGCACGCCGTTGCCCACGGAGAGCACGAGCATCGTGCTCGGCCCGTAGATCGCGTAGCCCGCCGCGACCTGCTTCGTGCCGGGCTGCAGGAAGGCCGCCTCCTCGCACGGCGGCACGCCCTCGGGCGCGCGCAGGATCGAGAAGATGCTGCCCACGGAGACGTTCACGTCGATGTTGGAGGAGCCGTCGAGCGGATCGAACACGAGCAGGTAGCGCGCGCCCTCGGAGCGCGCCGACGCGTAGGGCCGGTCCATCTCCTCGGACGCCATCGCCGCCGCATGTCCACCCCATTCCGCCGCGTGCAGGAACGCATCGTTGGCGATGACGTCGAGCTGCTGCTGCGCCTCGCCCTGCACGTTGGTCGCGCCCGCGGGGCCGAGCACGCCGGCGAGCGCGCCCTGCGCGACCTGCGTCGCGACGGACTTGCACGCGAGCGCGGCCGCGAGGATGAGGCCGTTCAGCTCGCCCGTGGCTTCCGGGTGGGCGCGCCGCTCCTCGATGAGGAACTGCGTGAGGGTCATGCGGGTGGCGGACATCGGGTCCTCCGGGACGGTGTCGGGCGATGGGCGGATTCTTCGGCTCGGCGCTCGTGCCACGCGACGAGGTCGCGCGCGGCGAGCCAGCGGCGCGGCAGCGCCGGGTGCGGCCGCTCCCAGAGCGCGCCCGCGTCGCCGAAGTGCTCCACCACGAGGTCGGCGGCGGAAAGGTCGTCGCCGGCGAGCCATGCGCTCGGAACCGCGACGACGGCGAGGCCGGCCGCGCGCGCGGAATCCACGCCGGCGCGCGAATCCTCGAAGGCGATCGCCTGCGCGGCGGAAATGCCGAGTCGCTCGAGCGCCGCGAGGTATGCGTCGGGGGCGGGCTTCTTGCGCGCCACCGCGTCGCCCGCGACGACCGCCGCGAAGCGTCCCCGCCAGCCCGGGCCCATCACCGGCGCGAAGAGCGGCTCGAGGTTCGCGTCGGTGGTGGTGGTGGCGAGCGCGAGCGCGAGGCCGGCGCGCCGCGCTTCCTCCATCAGGCGGTGCACGCCCGGGCGCCACGGCACGCCCTCGGCATGGAGCAGCGCCTCGTAGATGCCGGTCTTGGTCGCGTGGATCGCGGCGATCTCCGCGCGCGGCCGCGGCTCCTCGTGCTCGGCGAGCGAGCGCCCGATGCGCTCCTTGCCCCCGTGCACGCGCAGCAGGCGCCGGTACTCCTTCTCGTCCCAGCGGATCGCGATGCCGTGGCGCTCGAAGGCGAGGTTGAAGGCGCGGCGATGCAGGCCTTCCGTCTCGGCCACGGTGCCGTCCACGTCGAAGATCAGGGCTTCAACCACGGCCTTCCTGCTCGAATATGCGGCTGGCCAATATGTCATTGGCGACGATCGTGACGAGCGTATCGCGGTCCGCGTCGGCGAGCTTGTCGAAGACGCGGCTCGCGTGGCGCAGGCGCGCGCGGTCCAGCGCGTTCCTCACGCTGCGCGCGTTGGCGAAGTGCGGCCGCGCCATGCGCCGCTCGAGGTAGCGCTCGAAGGCGGCGCGCGCGCTTTCGTCGAAACGGTAGCCCATGCGCTCGAGCATGAGCGCGGCGATGCGCATCAGCTCCTCGCGCGAGTAGTCGGGGAAATCGACATGGTGCGCGATACGGGAAGCGAAGCCCGGGTTGCACTCGAAGAAGCGTTCCATCCGGTCCTTGTAGCCGGCGAGGATCACCACGAGGTCCTCGCGCTGGCTCTCCATCACCTGCAGCAGGATCTCCACCGCCTCCTGGCCGTAGTCGCGCTCGTTCTCGGGACGGTAGAGGTAGTAAGCCTCGTCGATGAAGAGGACGCCGCCCATCGCGCGCTTGAGGACCTCCTTGGTCTTCGGCGCGGTGTGGCCGATGTACTGGCCCACGAGGTCGTCGCGCGTCACGGCCACGAGGTGGCCTTTGCGCGAGTAGCCGAGGCGATGCAGGATCCCCGCCATCTTCATCGCGACCGTCGTCTTGCCGGTGCCGGGATTGCCCGTGAAGCACATGTGCAGCCCCGGCGGCGAGCCCGCGAGGCCGTGGCGCGCGCGGGCCCGGTCCACGGCGAGGAGCGCCGCGATCTCGGCGACGCGCTTCTTCACCGGCGCGAGCCCCACCAGCTCGCGGTCGAGCTCGGCGAGGAGCTGCGCGATCTCGGCGGTCGTGGCGCCGGCCTCGTTCACGGAGTCGCGGGTGGCGACGGCGGCCATCGCTCAGCCCTCGCGGTAGCGCTCGCCCTGCGGCGCGTCGGCCGCGTACGGCTCGATCGCGTAGCGCTGAACGCGCCCCGCGCCCTCGGTGCGCCGCAGCCGGAAGCCGGGCTCGACCGGCGGCCGGTTCACGATGAACGAGAGCCGCACCGTCTCCCAGCCGCGCGTCGGGTCGAACGCGTTCACGCGCACGTACTCGCGCGGGAAGGTGCGGCGGCAGGCATCGATCTCCCCCATCACGCCGGCGGCGTCGCGCAGGTCGAACATCGGGTTGCCGAACATCTCCCAGTACGTGTTGCGCGGGTGGATGTCGTCGGTGTGCTCGACGCTCACCGCCCAGCCGTTCGCGAGGCAATACTCCACCTGCGCGCGCACCTGTGCGTCGGTGAGGTCCGGGAGGAAACTGAATGCTCCCTGGGTCACTCTCATGCTCTGTGTCCTCTGCGTTTGCGGCGTTGCGCCCGGGTCAGGCCACCGAAGGGGTCGGGACGAAATCGGAGGTATCGGTGCTCGCGTAGTTGAAGGAAACGTCCTTCCAGGTATCGAGCGCCGCGGCGAGCGGCGTGCAGTGGCGCGCGGCGGCGTCGAGGATCGCGGGCCCCTCGGTGGCGATGTCGCGGCCCTCGTTGCGCGCGAGCACCATCGCCTCGAGCGCGACGCGGTTGGCGGTCGCGCCGGCCTCGATGCCCATGGGGTGGCCGATCGTCCCGCCGCCGAACTGCAGCACCACGTCGTCGCCGAAGAGGCCGAGGAGCTGGTGCATCTGCCCGGCGTGGATGCCGCCCGAGGCGACGGGCATCACCTTGCGCAGGCCCGCCCAGTCCTGGTCGAAGAAGAGGCCGCGCGGCAGGTCCACGGCGTTGCGCGCCTCGCGGCACACGTTGTAGAAGCCCTGCACGGTGAGAGGATCGCCCTCGAGCTTGCCCACCGCGGTCCCGGCGTGGATGTGGTCCACGCCCGCCATCCGCATCCATTTCGAGATCACGCGGAAGGACACGCCGTGGTTCTTCTGCCGCGTGTACGTGCTGTGCCCGGCGCGGTGCAGGTGCAGGATCATGTCGTTGTCGCGCGCCCACCTCGACATCGACTGGATCGCCGTGTAGCCGATCACGAGGTCGATCATCACGATGCAGCTTCCCAGCGCCTTCGCGAATTCCGCGCGCTTGTACATCTCCTCCATCGTGCCCGCGGTCACGTTGAGGTAATGGCCCTTCACCTCGCCGGTCGCGGCGGCCGCGCGGTTCACGGCCTCCATCACGTAGAGGAAGCGGTCGCGCCAGTGCATGAAGGGCTGCGAGTTGATGTTCTCGTCGTCCTTCACGAAGTCCAGCCCGCCCTTCAACGCCTCGTAGACGACGCGCCCGTAGTTCTTCCCCGAGAGCCCGAGCTTGGGCTTGGTGGTCGCGCCCAGGAGCGGACGGCCGAACTTGTCGAGGCGCTCGCGCTCGACGACGATGCCCGTGGGCGGCCCCTGGAACGTCTTGAGGTACGCGACCGGGATGCGCATGTCCTCCAGCCGCAGCGCCTTGAGGGGCTTGAAGCCGAAGACGTTGCCGATGATCGAGGCGGCGAGGTTCGCGATCGAGCCTTCCTCGAAGAGGTCCAGCTCGTAGGCGACGTACGCGAAGTACTGGCCGGGGTTGTTGGGCACCGGCTCGACCCTGTACGCCTTCGCGCGGTACGTCTCGGCGGCCGTGAGGCGGTCGGTCCACACGACGGTCCAGGTGGCCGTGGACGATTCGCCGGCGACCGCGGCCGCGGCCTCCTCGGGCTCCACGCCGTCCTGCGGCGTGATGCGGAAGAGCGCGAGGATGTCCGTCTCCTTCGGCTCGTAGTCGGGCCGCCAGTAGCCCATCTGCGCGTACTTGAGCACGCCCGCCCGGTAGCGCTCGGCGGCGTTCTCGATCCTGCGAAGCTCCGCTGCTCCCATGGCCCTGCCTCCGTGGCTGTACGGACCCAGATTGCCCCTCCCGAAGCATCAGTTCAACTCAGTTTCTTTCGATGCTCTCATAAGGTACCCTGATGAGATGCGCTGCACCCTGCGCCAGCTCGAGATCTACGCGGCCGTCGCCCGCACGCGCAGCCTCACGCGCGCGGCCGAGGAGGTGCACCTCACGCAGCCCGCGGTCTCCATGCAGTTGAAGCACCTCGAGGAATCGGTCGGGGTGCCGCTCACCGAGCCCGCCGGGCGCGGCATCCGGCTCACCGACGCGGGCCGCGAGTTCGCCGGGCATGTCGAGGAGGTGCTCGACCGCGTCGCGCACCTCGAGGAGCTTTCCGCGCGCTGGAAGGGCGTGAGGAGCGGGCGCGTGCGGCTGGGCGTGGTCTCCACCGCGAAGTACTTCGTCCCGCGGCTGCTCGCGCGCTTCCTGCAGGCCCGCCCGGGCGTGGACTTCCGCATGACGATCCACAACCGCGAGGAGATCCTGGACGAGCTGCGCGGCAACGCGATCGACTTCGCGATCATGGGTCGCCCGCCCGAGGGCATCGACTGCGTGGCGAGGGCCTTCGCGCCGAACCCGCTCGGCATCGTCGCCTCGCCCGGCCATCGGCTCGCGCGCAAGCGGCGCATCGCGCCCGCCGAGCTCGCCGGCGAGCCCTTCATCGTGCGCGAGCCCGGCAGCGGCACGCGCGCGGCGATGGAGCGCTATTTCGGCGCCCACCGCGTGAAGTGGCGCGCGTCGATGGAGATGGCGTCCAACGAGAGCATCAAGCAGGCGGTGATCGCGGGCCTGGGCCTGGGCTTCCTCTCGCTGCACACCGTGAGGAACGAGCTCGCCGAGGGGCGCATCGCCGCGCTCGACGTCGAGGGGCTGCCCGTCGAGCGCGAGTGGTACGCCGTGCGCCGCGCCTCGCGCCGCCTGGTGCCCGCCGCGGTGGAGTTCGGCGAGTTCCTGGTACGCGAATCGCGCGGGCTGCTCGAGGCGGAGGGCCCGCTGCCGGGGATGCGCAAGGGGCGCGGCGCGGGGCGGCGCGCTCCCGCGCGGCCGGGGAAAGGGCGAGGCGCCCGTTCCCCGGGTTGATCGCAATCAAGCGGCCGCGAC
>DASUXK010000250.1:0-9891 GCA_036377935.1 Usitatibacter sp. | reverse complement strand
CCCGGCTCGAGGCCCCGCCCGCGCAGCCACGCCCGCGCATCCTTGATCATGTCGGGGTTGCCGCAGAGCATGACCCGGGAACCTCGCGCGTCGATGGCGCACCCGCCCGCCGCCTCGAGCGCCCCGCTCTTCAGCAGCGCGCCGATGCGCTCGCCGAGCGCGCCCGCCACGCTTTCGCGCGTGACCACGGGCACCACCTGCAAGCGCGCCCGCTCCGGCGCGCCGCGCTTCGCCATCGCCGCCTCGATGTCATCGGTCGCGAGCTCGGCCGCATGGCGCACGCTGTGCACGAGCACGACGCGCTCGTGGCGCTTCCAGGTCGCGTCGTCGGCCAGGATCGAGAGGAAGGGCGCCGCGCCGGTCCCGGTCGCGAGGAGCCACAGCACGCCGCCCGGCGCGAGCTGCCCGAGCGTGAGGAATCCGAAGCTGCGACGGTCGAGCCGGATCGCGGCGCCGTGCGAGAGCGCGTCGAAGTGCCGGTTGAAGGCGCCGCCGGGAACGCGCGTGAACTGGAAGGCGAGATGGCCCGCGCGGGACGGCGAGGCGATCGAGTACGGCCGCCACACGATGTCGTCCTCGGGGCCCAGCCCCAGGCGCGCATAGTGGCCGGGCGTGAAGCGGAAATCGGCGGGCCGGGTGATCTCGAAGGCGGCGAGCCCCGGCGCGCGATGGCGCAGCGCGATCACGCGCTCCTCCGTGTACGGGGGAGCGTCGGCGGCGCGAGGCGCGATCGCGCTGCCGTGGGAGAGGTCGTTCATCGCGCCTCCTTGCGCGCCGCGCGCGAGCCGGGCGGCGGCTCGAAGACCAGGATCTTCGCGAGCTTGCGGTCGGCCTTGAGCAGGTCGGCGAGGGTGTAGCGGTCGAGCACGCCGAAGAACGCCTCGAGGGCCTCGCCGAGGACCGCGCGCAGCGCGCACGCGGACTCGATGCGGCATTGCGATCCGGGCTCGAAGCACTCCACCAGGCGCCGCTCCTCGGTGGCGCGCATGAGCTCGCCCAGGGCGATGCGCGAGGGCTCGCGCGCGAGGCGCATGCCGCCGCCCTTGCCCCGCAGCGTCTCGATGTAGCCCTTCTGCCCCAGGTGCTGCACCACCTTCATGAGGTGGTTCGCGGAGATGCCGTAGGCCTGCGCGATGCCGGCCACCGTGGCGAGCTCGCCCGGGCGCATGCCGAGGTAGATCAGCACGCGCAGGGCGTAGTCGGAGAACGTCGTGAGCCGCATGGGGCCGCCTCTAAATAGGTATACCAGATATTGATTATGAGCGCGTCGCGTGCTAGATTCAACCCGCATTCATGCATCTCAGATACCACTTTACCAGGAGCCCCCTCATGACCGCGACCACCGCCACGAGCCCGACCACCACCATCGACGTGCGCACCATCGCGCCCCGCGAGCGCCACCCGCTCATCTTCAACACCTTCCACGAGCTGCAGCCCGGCGCGCATTTCCTGCTCGTGAACGACCACGACCCGAAGCCGCTCTACTATCAGTTCCAGGCGGAGCTCGGCGGGAAGTTCGAATGGGAGTACCTCCAATCGGGACCGGACGTGTGGAAGGTGCGCATCGGCAAGACCGCTTGACGACGGCGCGCGCGGCCTCGGCGAGCCGGATCTTTTTCCCGCTCGCCGCGGCCTACGCGCTCCTGGTGCTCCCGGCGTCGGTGCTGCCGATGCTGGGCATCGCGCCGCTCGCGCCGGGCCTCGCGTCTCCCGCCGCGCACGCGCACGAGCTGTTGTTCGGCTTCGCGCTGCTGGTGGTCGCGGGCCACCAGCTCGGCCAACCCGGCGCGCGCCGCCTGGGCCTGCTGCTGGCGCTGTGGGCGGCGGCGCGCCTGTCCTTCCTCTTCGCGCCCGCGAGCCTCGCCGCGGCCGCCGCGAACGTCGCCTTCGCCGTGGCGCTGGGCGCGCAGCTCGTCCCGCGGCTCTTCACCAGCGCGAAGAAGCTGCGCAACCTCGCGCTGCCGCTCGTGCTCGCGGCGCTCGCCGCCTGCGCGGCGGCCGTCGAGCTCGCGCGCGCCTTCGGCGCCGCGGCGCTCGAGCGCACGCTCCTCACGATCGCCGTGATCGCCTTCTCGCTCCTCATGCTCTTCATGGGCGGGCGCCTCATCGCGCCCGCGGCGGCGGGCCAGTTCTACCGCCAGGGCGGCAACTTGCAGGCGCGGGTGCAGCCTCGGATCGAGGCGGCGCTGATCGTCTTGATGCTGGTCGCGATCGCGGCGGCCGCCCTCCCCGCTCCGCGCGCGGTCGGCATGGCGGGCGCGGCGGCCCTGGTCGCCGGCGGCATCCTCGCGCTCGTGCGCCTCGCGCGCTGGCGGCTCTGGGAGGCGCGCGGCCGGCCCGACCTCGCCTGCATCGGCATCGGATACGCCTGGGTCGCCGGCGGGCTCGTCGCCTGGGGCGCCTCGCTCGCCGCGGGATCGCACTCGCTCGCGATGCTGCACGCGATCACGGTGGGAGGACTCGGCACGCTCACCTTCAACGTGATGGCGCTCACGGGGGCGCGGCTCGCGCGCGCCGATCCCGCCGCGAGCGCGGTGCCGCAGTGGGGGACCGCGCTCCTCGCGATCGCCGCGGTCGCGCGCATCGCCGCCGACTTCGCGATCGACGCGCGCCTCGCGCTGCTCGCCCTCGCCGCGGGCTGCTGGAGCGCCGCGTTCGCGCTGCTTCTCGCGCGCTTCGCCGCGCTCGCCGGCCGCACGCGCTGACGGCGCGCGGCCCGGAAGGGGCCGCATCGATTCATGTCATGATTCGGGCGTTCGACCGCGTTTCCCGACGAGATGGAATCCGCCCTGATCGCGACCGATTTTTCCACGGAGGCCGGATACGCCGTGCGCCGCGCGAGCGCGATCGCGCGGGAGACCGGCATGGGCGGAGAGCTCGTGCACGTGCTTCCCGGCTCCCTGCCGCCGGAGCGGCACGTGCTCGCCGCCACGCGCGCGCAGGAGGCGCTCGCCGCCGTCGCCGAGCAATGTCACGCGGACGGCGCCGCCTTCGGCATTCGCCTGCTGTCGGGCAGCATCGGCGACGAGCTCGCGGCCGCGGCACGCGGGCACGACCTCGCGATCGCCGGCGCGCGCGGCGAGGACGTGCTCCTCTACCACTTCGCGCTCGGCCGGACGTCGGTGCGCCTGGTGCAGGAGAGCGAGCACCCGGTGCTCGTCGTGAAGCGCGCGGTGCCCGGCCCCTACCGGCGCGTCGTCGCCGCGGTCGATTTTTCCCCCGCGTCGCGCGCGGCCGTCGCCTTCGCCGCGCGACTCGCGCCCAACGCGCACTTCGAGCTCGCGCACGCCTACGAGGTGATGTTCGAATCGACGCTGCGGCGCGCGGGAACCGACGAGGAGACGATCGAGGGCTACCGCATCGAGGCGCACGCGAAGGCTCTCGCCGCCATGACCGCCTTCGCCGCGGCGCTTCCCATCGCGCCGCAGCGGCTTTCCACTTTCGTACTGCGCGGCTATCCGCCGCGCATGGTGCTCGATCGCGCGGAGGGGGCCGCGGACCTCGTGGTCCTGGGCAAGCGATCCGCCGGGCCCGTCGAGCGCTTCCTGCTCGGAAGCGTGGCGCTGCAAGTGCTCGAGCTCTCGCCCTGCGACGTGCTGATCGTGCCGGAGGCGCCCGCGTAAGCCGCCGCGTCGTCCCCCGCACGACGGCCGCGGCCCGCGCCATCGCATCGCCATGACCGGATCCGCCCCGCTCCTCCTGCTGCTCCTCCTTCCGTTCGCCGCGGCCGCGGTGGCCGTGCTGCTCCCGGCCAACGCACGCAACGCCGAGGCGTGGCTCGCGGGCGCGACGGCGTTCGCCGCCTTCGCGATCGTCGCCGCCGCCTCGCCCGCGATGGCCGCGGGCGAGGTCGTCCGCTGGAGCGCGGAGTGGCTGCCCGCCTTCGGCGTCGCTTTCACGCTGCGCATGGACGGCTTCGCGTGGCTCTTCGCGGGCCTCGTCACCGGCATGGCGCTCCTGGTCGTGGTCTACGCGCGCTACTACATGTCCCCGAAGGACCCGGTGCCGCGCTTCTTCGCGTTCTTCCTCGCCTTCATGGGCTCGATGCTCGGCGTGGTGCTCGCGGGCAACCTCGTGCAGCTCGTGTTCTTCTGGGAGCTCACGAGCCTCTTCTCCTTCCTGCTGATCGGCTACTGGCACCACAACGCCGCCGCGCGCGACGGCGCGCGCATGGCGCTCATCGTCACCGCGGCCGGCGGGCTGTGCCTCTTCGCCGGCGTGCTGGTGCTGGGGCACATCGCGGGACCGTACGACCTCGACGCCCTCACGGCCGCGGGCGGGCGCATCCGCGCGCATGCCCTGTACGTGCCGGCGCTGCTGCTGATCGCGGTGGGCGCCTTCACCAAGAGCGCGCAGTTCCCGTTCCATTTCTGGCTGCCGCAGGCGATGGCGGCGCCGACGCCGGTCTCCGCCTACCTGCACTCGGCGGCGATGGTGAAGCTGGGCGTCTTCCTGCTCGCGCGGCTGTGGCCCGCGATGGGAGGCACCGACGCGTGGATCACGATCATCGGCATCCCGGGCCTCGTGACGCTGGTCCTCGGCGCCTACGTCGCGATCTTCCAGAACGACCTCAAGGGGCTGCTCGCCTGGTCGACCATCAGCCACCTCGGCCTCATCACGGTCCTCATCGCGCTGAACAGCCCGCTCGCGCTCGTGGCCGGCATCTTCCACGTGATGAACCATGCGACCTTCAAGGCCTCGCTCTTCATGGCCGCCGGCATCGTCGACCACGAGACGGGCACGCGCGACATCCGCCGGCTCTCCGGGCTCTACCGCTTCATGCCGATCACCGCCACGCTCGCGATCGTGGCGGCCGCGGCGATGGCGGGCGTGCCGCTCCTCAACGGCTTCCTCTCGAAGGAGATGTTCTTCGCCGAGGCCCTCGACGTGCAGGGGCCGGTGCCGTTCCTCAACCGCGCGCTGCCGTACGTCGCCACCGCCTGGGGCGTCTTCAGCGTGGCCTACTCGCTGCGCTTCATCCACGGCGCATTCTTCGGGCCGCCGCCGTCGCGCCTGCCGCGCGTGCCCCACGAGCCGCAACGGTGGATGCGCGTGCCGATCGAGCTGCTGGTGGCGGCATGCCTCGTCGTGGGCATCCTTCCCGCGTGGACCATCGGCCCCGTGCTCGCGATCGCGGTGCACGCGCTGCTCGGGCCCGAGACGCCGGCGTACAGCCTGCGGCTCTGGCACGGCCTCGGCGCGCCGCTGCTCATGAGCGCGGCGGCGCTCGCCGGTGGTGCGCTCCTCTACTTCATCCTGCTGCGCCGGATCCTCGCGCGCGGCGCGGGAGTGGCGCCGTGGCTTCCGCCGGTCGACGCGCGGCGCCTGTTCGATCGCGCGCTGGTGCTCGTCACGTGGCGCTGGGCGCGCGGGCTCGAGACCCTGCTCGGGACGCGGCGCCTGCAGGCGCAGCTCGCGCTCCTGCTCGTCGCGGCGCTCGCGGCGGGGCTCGTGCCCGGCTTGCGCTCGGGCTTCTCGCTCGGGCCGCTCGCGCCCACGCCGGTCGATGCGGCCTTCGTGCTCACCTGGGTGGCCGGCTGCACCTGCGCCATCGGCGCCGCCTGGCAGGCGAAGTACCACCGGCTCGCCGCGCTCCTGCTCGCGAGCGGCGCGGGCATCGCCGTGTGGCTCACGTTCGCGCGCTTCGCCGCGCCCGACGTCGCGCTCACGCAGCTCCTGGTCGAGATCGTGACGACGATCCTGCTGCTGCTCGGCCTGCGCTGGCTTCCCAAGCGGCGGCCTTTCGTGCCGGCACGGCGCGCGGTGAACCCGGCGTGGCCGCGACGCGTGCGCGACCTCGCGATCGCCCTCGCCTGCGGCGCGGGCCTGGGCGGACTCGCGTACGCCGTGATGGCCCGCCCGCTGCCCGATCACGCCGTCTCGCGCTACTTCATCGAGCGGGCGTGGAGCGAGGGCGGCGGGATGAACGTGGTGAACGTGATCCTGGTCGACTTCCGCGGATTCGACACGCTGGGCGAGATCGGCGTGCTCGGCATCGTCGCGGTGACGGTCTACGCGTTGCTGCGGCGCTTCCGCCCCGCGCAGGAGAGCGTCGAGCCGATCGCGCAGCAGGCGCGCCAGGATGCGGCGGGCGCCGCCGACGACATGGCGGTTGCGGCGACGATCATGCGCGCGATGGTCCCGGTGATCGCGCTCCTCGCCGCGCACCTGCTGCTGCGCGGGCACAACCTGCCGGGCGGCGGCTTCGTCGCGGGCATCGCGCTCGCGATCGGCATGATCCTGCTCTACATGGCCGGCGGCACGCGCTGGGCCGAGGCGCGGCTCGCGATCCGCCCGCTGCGCTGGATCGCCGTGGGAATCCTCCTCGCCGCCGCGACGGGCGCCGGCGCGTGGATCTTCGACCAGCCGTTCCTCACTTCGCACGTGGCGGTCGTGACGCTGCCCCTCCTGGGCGAGCTGCACCTGCCGAGCGCGTTCCTCTTCGATGCCGGCGTCTTCGCCCTCGTGGTCGGCGCCACCGGCCTCATCCTGATCGCGCTCGCGCACCAGTCCACGCGCGCGCATCGCCCGGTTCCGGGGCGCCACTGATGGAGATCGTGGTCGCCCTCGGCATCGCGGCGCTCACCGCTTCCGGCGTCTGGCTCGTGCTGCGCCCGCGCACCTTCCAGGTGATCATCGGCCTGGCCCTTCTCTCCTATGCGGTGAACCTCTTCATCCTCGTGATGGGCTGGGTGCGCGGCGGGCTCGCGCCGTTCGTGCAGGCCGGTACGCATCCCGATCCGGCCCGCTTCGCCGATCCGCTGCCCCAGGCGCTCGTGCTCACCGCGATCGTGATCTCCTTCGCGACGACCGCGCTCTTCCTCGTGCTGCTCCTCGCCGCGCGCGGCCTCACCGGCACCGACCACGTCGATGGGCGGGAGCCGCGGTCATGAGCGGCCTCGCGCAGCACCTGGTCATCGCGCCCGTGGCGATCCCGCTCGCGTGCGGCGCGTTGCTGCTGCTCTTCGACGAGCGGCGCCACGCGGCAAAGGCGGCGGTGAGCCTGTCGGGGGCGCTGCTGCTCGTGCTCGTCGCGGCCGCGCTGGTGGCCCGCTCCGACGCGAGCGTGGCGATCGTCTACGCCCTCGGAAGCTGGCCCGCCCCCTTCGGCATCGTGCTGGTGGCCGACCGCCTCTCGGCGACGATGGTGCTGCTCGCGGCGACGCTGGGGCTCGCGGCGCTCACCTTCGCCGTCGCGCGCTGGGAGCGGGCGGGGGCCCACTTCCATTCGCTCGCGCACGTGCTGCTCGCAGGCCTCTGCGGGGCGTTCCTCACCGGCGACCTCTTCAACCTGTTCGTGTTCTTCGAGCTGCTGCTCGCCGCCTCGTACGGCCTCGCGCTGCACGGCTCGGGCGCGCCGCGCGTGCGCGCCGGCCTGCACTACGTCGCCGTGAACCTCGCCGCTTCCCTGCTCTTCCTCGTGGGCGTGAGCCTCATGTACGGCATCGCGGGCACGCTCAACATGGCGGACCTCGCCGAGCGCCTGCCGCACGTGGCCCCGGGCGACCGCGCGCTCCTCGAGACCGGCGCGGCGATGCTCGGCCTCGCGTTCCTCGTGAAGGCGGCGATGTGGCCGCTGGGCTTCTGGCTGCCGCCGACGTACACCGCGGCGAGCGCCCCGGCGGGCGCGCTCTTCGCGATCCTCAGCAAGGTGGGCATCTACGCGATCGTCCGCGTGTGGCTCGTGGTGTTCGGCGGCGAGCCCGGCGCGCCGCTGCTCATCGGCGGCGGGCTCGCGACGCTCGCGTACGGCACGCTCGGCATGGTCTCGTCGCAGGACCTGGGGCGGCTCGCGAGCTACAGCCTGGTGGTCTCGTCGGGCACGCTGCTCGCGGCATGCGGCCTCGGGGGGACGCTCGCCACGGCGGCCGCGATCTACTACCTCGTCGCATCGACGCTCGGCGTCGCGGCGCTCTTCCTGCTGGTGGAGCTGGTCGAGCGCACGCGCGCACCGGGAGCGAACATCCTCGCGGTCACCGCCGATGCGTTCGGCCTCGCGGGCGAGGAGACGGACGTGGACGACGGGACCGGCGTGGCCATCCCCGCGGCGCTCGCCGTCCTCGGCATCGCGTTCACGGTCGCGGCCCTGCTCGTGGCGGGGCTCCCCCCGCTGCCCGGCTTCGTCGCGAAGTTCGCGATCCTCGCGGCGGTCCTCGATGCGGACCCGGTGCCCACGGCCGCGTGGGCGCTCCTCGCGCTGCTCATGCTTTCCGGGCTCGCCGCCGTCGTCGGCCTCGGCCGCGCCGGGGTGCGCGCGTTCTGGGCCGAACGCGAGCGCGTCGTGCCGCGCGTGCGCGTGATCGAGATGCTGCCCGTCGCGGCGCTGCTCGCCGCGTGCGTGGCGCTCACGGTCGGCGCCGCGCCGGCCCTGCGCTACCTGCAGGATGCGGCGCGCGAGGTCGTCTCGCCGAGCGGCTACATCCAGCAAGTCCTCCACCCGCGATGAAGCGCCTGCTGCCCCATCCCCTCTTCTCGCTCGCGCTCGCCGCGACGTGGCTGCTGCTGAACCTCCCCTTCTCGCCGGACGATGCGCTGGCGGCCGCGATCGTGGCCCTCGGCGGCGGCGCGCTCTTCGCGATCGTGCGCGTCCCCGCGGTGGCGGTGCGCCCACGCGCCGGCGTCGCGATCGCATTGCTCGCCCTGCTGGCCGCCGACATCGTGCGATCGAACCTCGCCGTGGCGAGGCTCGTGCTCGTGCCGCGCCGCGGCCGCGTCGCGGGCTTCGTCTCCGTGCCGCTCGAGCTGGCCCATCCCGCCGGGCTCGCGGCGCTCGCCTGCATCGTCACCGCCACGCCCGGCACGACCTGGGCGGGTTACGATGCCGCCCGGAGCATTCTCACGATCCACATCCTGGACCTCGTCGACGAGCGCGCGTGGGTCGAGGATTTCAAGCGGCGCTACGAGCGCCGGCTGCTGGAGATCTTCCCGTGACCGCAAGCCTCTTCCACTCCGCCGTGATGATCGCGCAGGCCCTGGTGGGCCTGGGCATGCTGCTCGCGATAGTCCGCCTGCTCCGGGGGCCGCACGCGCAGGATCGCGTGCTCGCCCTCGACACGCTCACGGTGAACGCGATGCTGCTGGTGCTCATTTACGGCATGCGCACCGGGACCGGGCTCTATTTCGAGGCGGCCCTGGTGATCGGCGCGATGGGATTCGTCTCGAGCGCGGCGCTCGCGAAGTTCCTGCTGCGCGGGGAGGTGATCGAATGACCTTGCTCGCCGCCATCCTCGTCCTCGCCGGCGCGCTCCTCGCCTTCATCGGCGCGCTGGGATTGCTGCGCATGCCCACGTTCTACGAGCGCGTGCACCCGGCGACCCTCGGACCGACGCTGGGCACGGGCCTGATCCTCATCGCGTCGATCCTGCACTTCACGGCGCTCGAGGGCCGGCCGGTCCTGCACGAGATCGCGATCGGCGTACTGGTCTTCCTCTCCACGCCGGTGACCTCGATGCTGCTCGTGCGCGCCGCGCGCCGGCGCGAGCGCGACGCGAGCGACGCGCACGGGGCCTAGCGCCGGGCGTCCCTTAGAATATCGGCGATGCGCAATCCCCTCGCCGCGCGATCCCCCGGAGAGCCTCCCGCCGTGCCCGACCCCGTGCCGCCGAAACCCGGCGAAGCGCCCGAGCCGGCGAAGGGCGCCGCGCACACGCCGATGATGCAGCAGTACCTGGCCCTCAAGAGCCAGCATCCCGACGTGCTGCTCTTCTACCGCATGGGCGATTTCTACGAGCTCTTCTACACCGACGCGGAGCGCGCCTCGAAGCTGCTCGACATCACGCTCACCACGCGCGGGCAATCGGCGGGGCAGCCGATCCGCATGGCGGGCGTGCCCTATCACTCGGTCGAGCAGTACCTCGCGAAGCTCGTGAAGATGGGCGAGTCGGTGGCGAT
>DASUXK010000249.1:0-8153 GCA_036377935.1 Usitatibacter sp. | reverse complement strand
CAGCATGCGCGCCGCCTCGATCTCGAGCCGGCTGTACGGAAACGGCACGCCGAAGAAGAGGTGCGACTCTCCGTACTGCCCCTGCTCGCGCACGTCGAGGAGCGCGATCTCCCCGCCGTCGCCCAGCCAGCGCGCGAGGGTGTCCGCGTCGACGGCGCGCGTCATGATGGTATAAAGGTCGCCCGCGATCGGCGAGGAATGTTCATGGCGAGAAGGCTCATTTCTTCGGGCTCGGCGTTCGAGGCGCGCATCGGCTATTCGCGCGCGGTGGTGGACGGGGACTGGGTGTTCGTCTCGGGGACCACGGGCTTCGACTACGCGCGCATGTCCATTGCGGACGACGTGGTCGAGCAGTGCGAGCAGTGCCTTCGCAACATCGCGGCGGCGCTCGGCGAGGCCGGCGCCTCGCTCGCGGACGTGGTGCGCGTCACTTACGTCCTGCCGAACGCGGCCGACTTCGAGCCGTGCTGGCCCGTGCTGCGCAAGAACTTCGGCGACGTGCGGCCCGCGGCGATGATGATCTCGGCGGGATTGCTCGACCCCCGCATGAAGATCGAGATCGAGGTGACGGCGCGCATCAGCGACGCGACTGCACGCCGATCTTCATGATCGACGCCGTGCCGCTCCCGAGGTCGTAACCGACGCGGCGATCCAGCGTCTCGAGCGCGCGCCCGTACAGGTGCAGGTGCCGGATGGTCTGCCCGGGCGGGATGAGCACCGCGTGGATGTCCTCGGGCATGAGCGCGATGCCGCGCCCGGGCTGCACCATCACGGTCTGCACCTGCTCGAGGCGCGCGGGCCCCGGCACGTTTCCGAGCCCGTCGGTGCGCCGGTAGACGCGGTTCTCCTCGGTGCCCGAGACCGCCGCGATGCACGCCCACGTGGTGTGGTTGTGCGGCACTATCTTCTTGCCCGGGCGCATGACGTTGAGGTACAGCGCGTAGGAATGGTCGTCGTCCTCCGCGATGAGGTAGCGCGCCTGGAGCTCCTCTCCCTCGGCGGGAGGGAACTCTTCCTCGCCCCAAAGCTCGCGCTCGGCGGCGAGCGCCTGCAGGCGCTCGAGCACGCGCGCGAGCGCCTCGCGCGTCTCCTCGCCGTTGCGCACCAGGCGCTTCACGTCGCCCATCGTCCGGGCGACCCGCTCCTGCCGTTGTTGTGCTTCCAAGGGTTTCCTCGCGGCGTTGCGAAACCCGGAATCTTACCGGCTTCGCGCCTGTTTCGACCGGCAATCCGGCGCCTCGCGCGATTGCGGGCCGCGTGCGCCGCGAATATATTTCTTCTGGCGCCACTCGCGAGCGGGACGCCCCGACACCGACCATGCCGTAACGGACCTGCCCCAAATGCAAGCACGGCCTGAGCGGTATCGAGGGCCATCGCGAGATCGTGCTCGAGCCGCGCACGAAGCCGGGCCACACCGCGAGCGCCGCCTTCCGGTGCGGCCTGTGCGGAACGTACTGGACGCGCAACTACGTAGGGGACGGGCTCTTCCTCTGGAGCCCCGAGGTGCGCGAGGACCCGCTCGAAGGCCGGTAACGGCGGCGGGACCGCGATGGCCCGCCGCCTTCGCGCTACTCGATGAGCTTCAGGAAATCCGGCGAGAGCTTCTTCTTCTCCTTCTCGCCGAAGGAAGCCTCGGCGGCCTGCCACTGGTCCCACTCGGGCGACCCGCGCTTCAGCTCGAAGAGCTTCATGCCCTTCTCCTCGGCCACCTGCAGGTACTTGCCGTAGCTCTCGATCATGAAGTCCTCGGCGTGGTTGCGCGCGTTCTCCGCCGCCTTGAGGATGATCGCCTGCTGGTCCTTCGGCAGGGCGTTGAACCGCCGCAGGTTCATCACGTAGCCGTGGATGTACGTGCCCATGACGCCGTTGGTGGCCATGAGGTTCTTCGCGACCTCGTAGTGCTTGAGGCCGATCATTCCCTGCAGGCCGCCCGCGGCGCCGTCCACCGTGCCGCGCTGCAGCGCCTGGTACACGTCGCCCACGGAAAGCACCACCGGGGCGGCGCCCAGGGCCTGCAGCAGCTGCGCGTGGCCCTTGGAGGTGGCGCGGATCTTCTTGCCCTTGAGGTCGGCCGGGACGTGCAGGGGGAAGTTCGTCGAGACGACGGGCGGGCCGATGTCGAAGATGCAGAGCACCTTCCCGCCGGTCTTCTGCAGGGCGCGGTCGAACCACTCGAAGATCGGGTTGCCCGGGACCAGCTTCTCGCGCGTGTCCTTCATCGAGAGCGGCCAGAACGGCATCGTCGTCGCGGAGACGTCGGGAATGCGCCCCGCCCAGCTGTCGAACGTCGCGAGCGCGATATCGACGGTCCCCGAGGAGATCGCGTTGGGCACGAACTTCTGCTTCACGATCTCGCCGTCGGGGAAGTACTTGAACTGGATCGCCCCGTGGCTCTCCTTCTTCACCTCGTCCATGAAGCGCTGCGTGAACTCCTTCACCTGCGGGTGGCTCGACGCGCCCCACGTGCCCAGGGAAAGCGTCTCGGCCGCCCGCGCCCCCGTCGCCGCGAGCAGCAGAGCCGCCGCGATTGCCGCCAGTCCGGATCTCGTCTTCATTTCCACTCCTCCTTTTTTCGCTTTCATTTGCGCTTCAGGACCTCGATCACTCCGCGCGAAGGATCGACCCGCACCCAATCGCCCGTCTTCACCACCTGCGCGGGCGGCGTGTCCCAGCCCTCGGTGATCGTCATGCCGGCGAAGATCGCGCCCTGCACCATCACGGGATTCGTCACGCCGAAGAGGAACGCCTTCGGGGCGATCCCCTTGCACTTGATGTCGTAGAACGCCCAGCCCGCCGCGATGCCGCCCTTCGCCGTCGGGAAGAAGCAGATCTTGTCCTTGATGTTGGTGCCCTCGAGCTTGTGGCCGGGCTTCGTGATGAGCCCGCTCCAGCGGTCGAGGTCGTAGCGCGGGCTGAAGCCCTCCTCGGAGACGACGGCCTCGCCTTCGACGGCGTCCCCGAAGGCGCGCTTCACCCGGATGGTCGCGAGCGCCGCGCTCATTGGAGCCTCCCCGACACCGCGATCTCCACGCAGTCCTGCGTCCGGCGCAGGATGGTGTTGAACTTGTGGGCCCCGATGATGTTCACGATCTTGGCCGAGTTCGAGATCATGTTGGTCCACCCGTTCTCCTTCCTCATCTGCGACAGGTTCTGCAGGATGTAGAAGCACACGCCCTCCATGAACGTCACGCCGCACGCCTCCAGCGCCTGCACGTACCCGAGCTTGCGCGCCGCCGAGAGCACGCCGTTGCTGCTGGTGACGAATACCTGCGTGCCCGGCTTCACCTTGCGCCCGCCGAAGCGCTCGGCGAGGTTCTTGAGCTCCCAGAGCGAGAGCTGCGGCCCGGAGAAGACGATGAGGTCCGACTTGCCGTCGCCCAGGCTGTAGTTGCGGTAGACCTTCTCGATGTCCGCGTTGGTGATGGTGATCCGCGTATGGGGCTTGCGGCCGCCCAGGGCCGCATCGACGCTCGGCGCCTCGGGCGTGACGCCCACCATGTGGTACATCGCCATCGAGCCGTAGCTCGCGAGGCCCGCGCCCAGGTGCTTGAGCTCGTCGGAGATCGGCGTGCGCTTCACGCCCGTGAAGACCGGCACCTCGAAATAGCTCTGGTGCGCCTCGCCCACGATCTTCGAGACCGCGCCCCAGTCCGCGAGGTCTTCGAGGTCGGCCTGCAGGTCGACCACGAGCGATCCGCGCCGGTGCTCGTCCAGGTGGAATCCGTATTCGGGGACGCGGCGCGTGAGCCCGGCGGCGAAGGCGGCGGGGCCGCTCTCGAAGTTGCTGCGCGCGCCGAAGACGGAGTTCGCGTAGATGACCGTGCCCGTGTCGCCCCACGCGACGTGCTCGCCCAGGTGCGGCTGGTAGAGCGTCTGGTAGTTGATGCAGGTGTCCGTCGTCGTGACGTTCATCCGCTGCAGGAAGCCGATGAGCTTCTTCTCCTTGGCCGCCTCGCCCGCGTCCTGTCCCAGCTTCTCGACCAGGGGGAAATCGAAGGAGCGCGCGTTGGTGCTCACCGGCACCGCGCAGCGCGCCTTCTTCTCGGCGCTGCACTCGAGCCACTTGAGGCCGCCGTCGCCCATCACCTCGATGTCGCCCATCATGTGGACGTTGGTGACCTCCACCATGCGCTTCGCGCCCCAGAACTCGCCCACCTTCACCAGGTACTCCATGGCGCTCTTCACGGCGGCGCCCTGCTCGCCGGCCATCATGGCCTGCTCCTGCGCTGTCAATTCCATGCTCAGCTCTCCTTGCGTTTTCGGGTCCTGCTTTCGGTCCCTGCCTTGCCCCTGGCGGGGCGCCGGGCGGGCGCGGCCTCCACCTCCTCGATCTGGCGCGTCACGGCGATCGGTCCCTGCACGCCGAGCCGGAAGCGGTAGTTCTCGGGCCGGATGCTGAAGCGCGAGATCTCCAGCGCCTGGTCCGCGGGGCCGTACGAGATGCGCTCGAGCACGAGGACCGGGCTTCCCGCCGGCAGCTCGAGCAGGCGCGACTCCTCGGGGTCCGCGCTTCTCGCGACGATCCCGAGCTCCGCGCGCGCGACCTTCTCGCCGAGGATGTCCTGCAGGATCGCGTAGAGCGGGTAGCGCTCGGCCTGCTCCCACGACACGCTCTTCGCCGCCGCGGGCAGCCACGCGCGCGCGAGCGCGAACGGTCGATCGTCGAGCACGTAGCTGCGCTCGAGGTAGACCGGATCCCGGCTATCCCGGGCCGCGAGGAGCGGCGCGATGTCCGCGGGCGCGCGCCGCGGGCCGAACTCGAGCAGTCGCGTTCGCGGCACGTGCCCCTGCCCCACGAGCGCGTCGTAGAAGCCCTGCAGGCCCTCGAGCTGGTGCTGCACCACCGGCCCCGCGACGAACGTGCCCTTGCCCTGCTTCGAGACGACGAGCCCCTGCAGGATGAGTCGCGCGATGGCCTGGCGCACGGTGATGCGCGAGACGCCGTAGCGCTTCATCAGCTCCTTCTCCGCGGGCAGCCGCCCCGACGGCTTGAAGCGATGCCGCTCGATCTCGCCCGCGAGCGCGGACGCGATCTGCATGTAGAGCGCGACCGAGCTCTCGCGCCGGATCCTGGCGGGCCGCTCAGCCATGGGCCATCTTCGCCGGCAGCCACAGCGAGAGCTGCGGCAGGTAGTAGATGACGTACAGCATGACGACCTGGATCAGCAGGAACGGCAGCGCGCCCTTCGCGAGCCGCCACAGCGCGATGCGCGACACGCCGTGGATCGTGTACAGGTTGATCCCGACCGGCGGGCTGATCTGCGCGATCTCCATCGCCACGCAGGCGAACACGCCGAAGGTGATCGGGTCCATGCCGATCGCCTCGGCGATCGGGAAGAAGATCGGGATGGTGATGAGGAGCATCGCGGCGCTCTCGAGGAACATGCCGAGCACGACGTACACCGCGATCATCAGGGTCACCGTCACGAAATGCCCGCCGTGGAACTCGGTGATCCAGCCGGCGATCTTCTGCGGCACCTGCTCGAACGTGAGGAAGTGCGCGAAGTACTGGCCGAAGACCACGAGCATGATCAGCATGCAGGTGGTGCGCGTGGCCGCGCCCGCCGAATCGAGGAAGAGCCGCAAGGTGAGCCGGCGCTGCGCGAGCCCCAGGACGATCACGTAGACGGTCGAGAGCGCGCCCACCTCGGTCGGCGTGAAGAGCCCCGTGTAGATCGCCCAGATGATGAGGACGGGCAGGAACACGATGCCCAGGCCGCTGCGGGTCGCGCGCCAGCGCTCCTCCCACGTGTGCCGCACCTCGTTCACCACGCGCGGCCGGCTGAACATGACGTACACGCCGAAGAGCGTGAGCATCAGGATGCCGGGCGCGATGCCCGCGATGAAGAGCTGCCCGATCGAGGTCTCGGTGATGACCCCGTACAGGATGAACGGGATGCTGGGCGGGATGATGATGCCGAGCGTGCCGCCGCCCGCGCAGAACCCGCCCGCCTGCTCCTCGGAATAGCCTTCCCTCAGCAGCAGCGGGATCGCGACCACGCCCACGGTGGCCGCGCAGGCGATGCTCGAGCCGCTGATCGCGGCGAAGACGCCGCAGGCGAGGATGGTCGAAACGCCGAGGGAGTTGGGCACGTTGCCCACCCACGCCTTGGCGAGCTCGAAGAGGTCCACGCCCGCGCGGATGCGCTCGACCAGCACGCCGGTGAAGATGAAGAGCGGGATGGCGACCAGCTCGAAGATCGAGGCGCTCTGCCACGTCATGTCGCCGAAGGTCGCGATGGCGCCTTCGAACCCGCGAACCATGACGAACCCGATGAACGCGGCGATCCCCATCGCGGCGAACACCGGGAACGAGAGCAGCATGAAGACGAAGAGCAGGACGATGGCGACGAGGCCGGCGGATTCCATGGGCGCTTTCCCGGGCTATTCGCCGAAATCCGACGATTCCGCCGGCGTGGCGCGCAGGATCAGCATCGCGAGCGCCTGCGCCGCGAGGGCGAAGCCGCCCAGCGGGACCGCCGCCTGCGGGATGTACAGCGCCACGTCGAAGAGCGACGCCGAGTGGATGTCGTTCGCGAAGGAATAGTGGACCAGCAGCCCGCCGCCGTAGGCGATCACGATCCCGAAGGCGAGCACCGAGGCGAGCGCGATGTCGTCGAGCGCCCGGCGCAGGCGCGGAAAGACGCCGAAGAGGATCTGCACGCGGAAGTGGTTCCCGCGCGCGAGCGCGTAGGCGTTGGCGAGGAAGGCCCCCGCGATGAGCGCGTACTGGCTCACGTCGAAGACCCAGATGGTGGGCGCCCCGAACTTGCGCGCGATGGCGTCGTAGAAGAGCGGGAACGCGAGCAGCGCGATGGCCGCGATCGAAACGACCGTGAGCAGCGACGCGGCGCGCTCGAGCCAGCGGGCGAAGTGGCGCATGTCCGGGAGAGCGGAACGCGCGTGGGCGCCCCGGCGGTGTCTTTGATCTAAGACATCTTAATACAAGTTGCGGCCGGCTGCCGGAAGGCCCGCCGCGGCGCCCCGGCTACTTCGTCGCCTTGATCCAGCGCGCGAACGCTTCCATGAACTTGCGCAGGAACTCGCGCGTCTCGGCGTTCGTGAGGTTGCCCTGCGCGTCCACCATGCCCGCCACGCCCCCGACGTACGCTTCAGGCTGCTGCAATGCGGGCATGTCGAGGAAGACGAGCGACTGGCGCAGGTGATGGTTGGCGCCGAAGCCGCCGATCGCGCCGGGCGAGACGCTCACGACCGCGGCGGGCTTCTTCGCCCACACGCTCTTGCCGTAGGGCCGCGAGCCCACGTCGATGGCGTTCTTGAGCGCTCCCGGGACCGAGCGGTTGTACTCGGGCGTCACGAAGAGCACCGCGTCGGCCGAGCGGATCCGCTTGCGGAACTCCTCCCACTGCGCCGGCGGCGAGCCCGCCTCGAGGTCCTCGTTGTAGAGCGGCAGGTCGCCGATCTCGACGATCTCGCACTCCAGCCCCTGCGCGAGGCCGCACATCGCCTTCGCGATCATGCGGTTGTACGACCCCTTGCGCAGGCTGCCCACCACCACCGCGACTTTCATGATCCGGCTCCGTGATCCTTTCGAGGCCGGTTCGACCGGTGCGCGCGCTGTCGGTTCTTGTCCAGCCGGGCTTCATCGGCGAGGCGCCGGCGTCCGGGAGGTGCGGCTGCACAGTCCGTACAATCAGCCCTTCACCATGACCGACCCTTCGAATCCCCCGCGCGCCGAGGTCGTGATCGTCGGCGGCGGATACACCGGCGCGGCGGCCGCGATGCAGCTCGCCAACGCACGCGGCGATGCGCTGGCGATCACGATCGTGGAGCCGCGCGAGGAGCTGGGCCGCGGCATCGCCTACGGGACGCGCGACCCGGACCATCGCCTGAACGGCCCGCTCGACAACCACCTGCTCGATCCGGCGCGGCCCGACGACCTGCGCGAATGGTGCACGCGCGAGGGCGTGCTCGAAGCCGATCCGGAGGCGATGGCCGCGAACGGCGGCACCTACATCCGCCGCGGCGATTTCGGGCGCTACGTGGATGCGACGATGCGGGCGCTTCAGGCGCGTCCCGGCGTGCGGCTGAGGCACCATCGCGCCACGGCGATCGGCCTGGAGCGCAGCGGCGCACGGCTCGACGTGCTTGCGGAAGACGGCGCGCGGCTCGCGGCGGACCTCTTCGTGATC
>DASUXK010000248.1:0-6950 GCA_036377935.1 Usitatibacter sp. | reverse complement strand
CCTGCGGCCATTGGTGGGCCATCTTGAGCGTGATGACGTCCGCGTGCGCGGCCGGTGCGGCGAAAGCGAACGCCGCACCGGCGGCGAGCGCGATGAAGCTTCTCCTTGCGTTCATGGCGATTCTCCCTCCCTGGTTGTCATGGGGAAACGAGCTGCTTCAGGACGCCCGCCAGCTGCTCGCGGGCGGGCATGTCGAAGAACGAGTCGGGCTGGCGCTCGATCGCGGCGTCGAGGGCGCGCTCGACCCAGCGGCGCAGGCGGTACTTGCCGCGCTCGCGCCGCGTGCGCGCGGCCGCGCCATCGGCGCGCAGCCATTCGAAGTGCCGGTCGATCGCGTCGGAAAGGGCCGCGACCGCGCCCGGATCGGACGAGGAGGTGAGAAGCACGGGAGGCCTCCACGCGCCGGCGGGCCGATGCACGAGCGCGGCGACGCGCCGCACCTCGGCGGCGAATTTGCGCGCGTAGGGCATGTCGGCCTTGTTCACCGCATAGACGTCCGCGAGCTCCATGATGCCGGCCTTCATCGCCTGCATCGCGTCGCCGCCGTCGGGGGGCAGCACCAGCACGAGCGTGTCGACCAGGGCGCGCGCGGCGTGCTCGGCCTGGCCCACGCCTACCGTCTCGAGCAGCACCTCGTCGAACCCGAACCGGTCCATCACGTCGAGGAGCTCGGGCAGGTTGTCGGTGAGCCCGTCCGACGACGAGCGGGACGCGAAGGAGCGGATGTAGATTTCCTCGGATCCTTCCAGCTCGTCCATGCGGATGCGATCGCCGAGGATCGCGCCGTGGGTCTTCGGGCTCGTGGGGTCGATCGCGAGCACGCCCACGCGGGCGCCGCTCGCCTTCGCGCGATGCAGCGCGAGCCGCCCGGCGAGCGTGCTCTTTCCCGATCCCGGTGCGCCGGTGAGGCCGATGCGCCGCGCGGCCGCCCCCGGCGGCCCCGACGCTTGCGCCAGCACCTGCTCGACCGCGGCATTGGCGACGTCGCTCAACGCGCGTCCCAGCCGGCGGCGGTCGAGCGGCGGTTTCATCGGCCGCGCGCTCCGAGCTGCGCGCCGTGCTCGTCCAGCAACGGCGGGGCCCCGAACTCCGGCGTGAATCCGGCGCACTTGATGGCGGCGCCGAGCGCCCGCAGCCGCCCGTCGGCACAGGGCAGGTCCACCACCATCGCGCGGCTCCTCGTGAGCTCGCTGGCGAGCGCGTCCTCGAGCGTCTCGACGCTCGAGACCACCACGCCGAGCGGGGCGAGGCGCTCGACCCACCGCGCCGCGGTGTCGGTCGCGAGCATCTCGCCCACGGCGGCGAGGACCACGTCGCGGTGCGCACGCCGTGCGGCCATCGTCGCGAATCGCTCGTCGGCGAGCCAATCGGGGCGCCGCACCTCGCCGCAGAACTTGCGCCAGAACTCGTCGTGCGTGATGAAGAGCACGATCCAGCCGTCGGCCGCCCGGAAGAGCTGGGCCGGGACGATGTACGGATGCGCCGAGTCCGCGTAGCGCCGCGTGGGCTCGCCGGCGTTCAGGCTCGCCCCGGCGAGATAGTTGAGCTGCGAGAGCATGACGTCGTACATCGCGACATCGACCTGCCCTCCCTTGCCTTCGACGAGCTTCGCGAGCAGCCCCAGCGCGGCCATGATGCCCGCGGAGTTGTCGACGGCCGAGTACCCGGCCTTGGTGGGAGGGGCGGCGGGATCGCCGGTGATCGCCATCACGCCGGTGAGCGCCTGGATCACGTAGTCGTAGGCGGGGCGCTCGGCATGCGTGCCCTCGAGGCCGAAGCCGGTGAGGGCGACGCAGACGATGCGCTCGTTGTGCCTGCGCAGGCTCTCGTAGGTGAGGCCGAGCTTGCGGATGGCGCTGGGCCGCAGGTTCGTGAAGAGCGCGTGGGACGTCGCGACGAGCCGCCCGAGCGCGGCCTGGCCGTCGTCGCTCGCCAGGTCGAGCACCACGCTCTTCTTGCTGCGGTTGAGGCTCGCGAAGTAGGCGTTGTGCGGCCCGATGTGGTGGGGGCTCACGCGACGCGCGATGTCGCCTTCGGGCGGCTCGATCTTCACCACCTCCGCTCCGAGGTCGGCGAGGAGCAGCCCGCAGTACGGCCCGGCCAGCATGTGGCCGACTTCCAGCACGCGGATCCCGGCGAGCGGTCCGCTCATCCCAGTGCCCGGGCGAGCTTCTCGATCACCTCGGGGAGAGGCTGCTCGCTCGTGTACACGCCCCGCACGCCGAGGCCCTCGAGCTCCGCGACGTCGTCCGCGGGGATCGTCCCGCCCACGAACACCTTGATGTCGGCCGCATCGAGCTTGCGCAGCTCGTCGAGCACCTGCCGCACCAGCTCCCGGTGGCTTCCCGAGAGGATGCTGAGCCCCAGCGCGTCCACGCCTTCGTCGACGGCGATGCGGGCGATGTGCTCGGGGCTCTTGCGCAGCCCCGTGTAGATCACCTCGGCGCCGGCGTCGCGAAGCGCGAGGGCGATCACCTTCGCGCCGATGTCGTGGCCGTCGAGCCCCGGCTTGGCGACCACGATCCGCTTGCCCCTCAGGGGGGCGCCCTGCGTCGTCGCGTTCATAGGCGCACCGGCTCCTGGAACTCGCCCCACTGCTTCTTGAGCGCGGCGACCATCTCGCCCACGGTCGCGTAGGCGTGGCAGCAGTCGACGAGGTAGGGCATGAGGTTCTCGCGATCGTCCGCGGCCGCCTTCGCCAGCCTCGCGAGGCTCCTTTCGGCGGCGGCGGCGTCGCGCGTATCGCACACGCGCCGGTATTTCTCGAGCACGCGCTTCGCGGCGCCGGGATCGAGGTGGAACACCTCGCCCACTTCGTTCTTCTGGTCGTCGCGGCGGAAATGGTTCTGCCCGACGATCACCGTCTCGCCGTCGTCGATGCGCGTCTTGCGCTCGAGCGCGCGCTCGGCGAGCCGCATCTGCAGCCAGCCGTCCTCGATCGCCTTGATGACGCCGCCGTACTCGTCGATCTCGCGCATCACCGCCTCGATCGCCTGCTCCATGCGGTCGGTGTGCTGCTCGACGAAGTAGGCCCCGCCGAGCGGGTCGACGGTGCGTGCGATGCCGCTTTCGTAGGCGATCATCTGCTGGGTGCGCACCGCGATCTCCGCCGAGAACTCGGTGGGGATCTGGAAAGCCTCGTCGAAGGCGCAGGTGAAGATCGATTGCGCGCCGCCCATCACGGCGGCCATCGTCTCCACCGCCACGCGCACGATGTTGTTGTAGGGCTGCGCGGCCACCAGCGACGATCCGCCGCACACGACGCCGAAGCGGAAGTGCTGCGCCTTGGGATCGGCCGCGCCGTAGCGCTCCTTCATGAGGCGCGCCCACAGCCGGCGCCCGGCGCGGAACTTGGCCACCTCGTCGAAGAAGTCCATGTGCACGTAGAAGAAGAACGACAGGCGCTTGGCGAACTTCTCCACGTCGCCGCCGCGGCGCTGGAGCTCGTCCACGTACGCGAGCCCGTTGGCGAGCGTGTATGCCATCTCCTCGACCGCGGTCGCGCCCGCGTCGCGCACGTGCGCGCCCGCGATGCTGATCGGGTTGAAGCGCGGCGTGACGTCGTTGGAGAAGAGGATCGTGTCCGCGATGAGGCGCATCGACGGGCGCACCGGGAAGATCCACGTGCCGCGCGCGACGTACTCCTTGAGGATGTCGTTCTGGATGGTGCCCGTGAGCTTCTCGCGCGGCACGCCCTGCTTGTCCGCCACGGCGAGGTACATCGCGTAGATGATCGCCGCGGTGCCGTTGATCGTGAAGGAGGTCGAGATCGCCGACAGGTCGATGCCGCGGAACAGGATCTCGGCCTCCGAGAGGTTCGAGAGCGACACGCCGACCTTGCCGATCTCCGGTTGCGCCATCGGGTCGACCGGGTCGTATCCGCACTGGGTGGGCAGGTCGAGCGCCACGGACAGCCCCGTCTGTCCCTGCTCGAGGAGGAAGCGGTAACGCTCGTTCGATTCCTCGGCGGTGCCGAAGCCGGAGTACTGGCGGATCGTCCACAAGCGGCCGCGATAGCCGTCGGGGAAGATGCCGCGCGTGAAGGGAAAGGCGCCGGGCGCGCCGATGCGGCCCGGGTCGACCGCTTCGGGGCCGACGCGCACCGGCACCTCGAGGCCGCAGGCGCTGGACTGCGTGAGCTGGGGCGGCGCGGGCCGCCGCGGTTCGGGAGCGTTCATCGGGATCCTGACGGGCTCGTTTCGGGTTTGCCGCGGCCGAGGATGCGATCGACGGCGGCCCAGTGGTCTTCGTGAATCCAGGTGGCGACGAAGGCGTCGAGCTCCAGCGCGCGGCGCTCTTCGAGGCAGCGCCCGGCACGCACGCTGCGCGCCTGCGCCTTGCATGCGCGAAGCGCCGCGCGCGATTGCTTGAGCATCGGGGCGATGAGCTCCTCCAGCGCCGCGTCGAGCCGTTCCGCGCCATCCACGACGTCCGCGAGCCCCCACTGGAGCGCCGTCGTCGCGGGCACGAGCTCGCAACGCGAGGTCATTCGCAGGGCGCGTGCGGGCCCCACCACGGAAACCAGGTCCGGCCCGCCGCCCCACGCGGAAGTGATCGCGAGCCGGCCGTGGATGTAGCCGATGTGGCTGCCGTCCCGCATCACGCGCAGGTCGCAGGCGAGCGCGAGCTCCGCGCCTCCGCCGATCGCATCGCCGTTGAGGCAGGCGACCACCGGCACCGGGAAATCGCGCACGGCGTCGAGCGCGGAGCGCGCCTCGACCGCCATCGCGCGCACGTCCCGCTCCTCGCGCACGGCGGCGAGGTCGCGCAGGTCCCCGCCCGCGGCGAAGTAGCGCTCGCCCGCGCCGGTGAGCACGACGCACGCGATGGCCTCTTCGTCGCGTGCGCCCTCGAAGATCGTCCGCAGGCGCGCGAGCACCGCCCGCGAGAGCGGATTGTGCTTGTCGGGGCGGTTGAGCGTCACGCGCATCACCCGGCCGCGGCGCTCGACGAGGACGTCGCCCTCAGCCATGGGTGTGCCTTTCGATGGCGCGCGCGGTCGCGAGCAGGCGCTCGACGTGCTTGCCTTCCTGCGCCTGCATGCGGTGCAAGGGGCCGGCGATGGCGATCGCGAGCTGCGCGGAGCCTGCATTCACCGGGGCGGCGACCGCCATCACGTCCGCCACGTTCTCGCCCTGCGTCATGTAGTAGCGGCGTTCGCGGGATTCCACCAGGTTGCGCTTGAGCGCGCGCGCGGAGGTGATCGTGCTGCCCGTCACGCGGTGCAGCGAGTGCGATCGAAGCCACTGGTCGAGCGCATCGTCCGGCATCGCGCCGAGGATCGACTTGCCGATCGAGCTCGAGTGCAGCGGCTTGAACTCGCCCGCATGCGCGGTGTAGCGGACGATGTGCGGGCTGTCGAGCACGAGCAGGTAGAGCGCGGCGTCGCCCTGGCGCATTCCGAGGATGACCGTCTCCTGGGTCGCATCGCGCAGTCCCGCGAGGGCGGGCGCCAGGCGCGCGACGACCGGGTCGTGCGCGGCGATCTCCTGCGCCATCTCGAGCAGCTTGCGCGTCGGGTACGCCTCGCGGGGCGAGGGGTAGTAGAGGAAGCCGCGTTGCTCGAGCGTGCGCACCAGGCCGTGGCACGTCGACACCGGGATGCTCGTGAGCCGCGCGAGCTCCGAGAGCGAAAGAGGCCGCCTCGCTCCGCGGAACGTCTCCAGCACGTCGAGCGTGCGCGCGGCGGCCGGAACCGGATGGGCGGCCATTGTTTTCAGCCTACTGAAAGGAGTTTCAGATTGTCGAAGAGTGCCGCGGGGATGTCAACCGGCCGGACGGGCGGCGGCTCCCCTGGCCGCGCGGACCGCTAGCTCGGCCGCGCCGCGGCCACCGCGCGCCGCGCCATCACCACGCAGCCCACGCCCGCCAGCGACACGATCGTGAGCAGCGCGAAGCCGGCGCCGTAGGTGAGCCCGATGTGGTCGTGCATCGTCGCGAACGCGGGCGGCACGATGATCACGCCGGCATACGTCCACACGAGGCTTCCGCCCACCGCGAAGCTCACGGTGCCGGGCGGGCTCAGGCGCGAGAGCACGGCCATGTACACGCCGTTCCACCCCACCGCGCAGAACCCGAACAACGCGCTCACGGCGATCACCGCGCCGATCGGCCATTGCGGCGCCATGGCGGCCGTGAGGAGCGTGCCCACCGTCGCGAGCAACCCGTTGATGATCAGCGCGAGGCCGCCGGAGCGCAGGCGATCGGCGACCCATCCCCACGTGAGGCGCCCCACCGCGCCGCTCAGGTGCGTGATCGAGAGCACCGTGCCGGCGAGGACGAGGCTCATGCGGATGTCGGCGACGAGGTATGTCGCGAGGAACCCCGTGAGCGAGAGCTGCACCCCGGAGTAGAGCAGCGAGGCGACGGCGATCCAGCGCAGCGGTTCGTGCTTCCACACGAGCGCGAGGCTGCGCGCCACCGACGCGAGCACGGGGGCGCGCGGCTCGCGATCCGTGTCCCAGTCCTTGCGCACCACGCCGATCGCGATCCCGAGCGCGGTGAGGAGGAGCGCGCACGCGCCGAGCGCGGCCTGCCATCCGAACGCCACCGCGAGCGGCGGAGCGAGCAGGCCCGAGAGCATGCCGCCGATGGGAACGCCGGTCTGCTTGATGGAGTAGAGCAGGTTCATGCCGCGCTTCGAGGGCACGCGCGAGAGCAGTTGCGAGGCGGCGGGGTTGGGAATGCCGTAACCGAGGCCCATCGCGATCGCCCCCGGCACGAGCGCATGCACCGAGCCCAGCGCCGAGACCGCGCATCCGGCGGCGATGAGCCAGAGCGAGAGCTGGCTCGCGCGCACCGCCCCGTAGCGCATCACGATGCCGCCCGCGGCCGCGGCCGAGACCATCGCGCCGAAGAAGACCAGGCCGACCTGGTATCCGATCAACGCCGGGCTCACGCCGAGCCCCTTGCCCGCGGCGGGCGCGACGGCCGCGAGCGCCAGGATGCCC
>DASUXK010000247.1:0-2726 GCA_036377935.1 Usitatibacter sp. | reverse complement strand
TCGCCGTGGCCGCCGCGAGCGCGCCGCCCTTCGGCACCACTTCCTGCACCAGCCCGATGCGAAGCGCCGTCGCCGCGTCCACGCGCTCGTTGGCGAGGATCATGCGCTTGGCCCAGCCCTCGCCGACGAGCCAGGGCAGGTTCTGCGTGCCGCCGCCGCCGGGCAGGAGCCCCACGGAGGGCTCGGGAAGGGCCATCTGCGCGTGCTCCTCCGCGATGCGGATGTCGCAGGAGATCGCGCACTCGAGGCCGCCGCCCATCGCGTAACCGTTGATCGCGGCGATGGTCACGAAGCGCGACTCCATCAGCGCGCCGAACGCGGCGCCGAAGCGCGAGATGAAGCGGCGCGCGCCCGCCTTGTCGCCCTGGAAGGACTTGAGGTCCGCGCCCGCCGAGAAGAACTTCTCGCCGGCGCCGGTGATCACCGCCGCATACACCGAGCGGTCCGCATCGAGCCGGGCGACGAGGGCCTCGAGCGCGTCCAGCCCTTCGGGCGTCCAGGTATTGGCGGGCGGGTTGGCGATCGTGACGAACGCCGTGTGGCCCTCGATTCGGTGCTCGATCATGCCGGTTCGTCGTTCCCGCGCAGGCGGGAATCCCGTGCTGGAATATCGTCGGTCATCGCTGGAGGTACTGCAGGATCACGCTCGAGAAGTCCTTCGCGCCGTGGCCCTGCGCGGAGTGCTTCTGGTAGATCTGCTGCGCGAGCGCGCCGAGGAGGATCGGCTGGCGCGCGGCCTTCGCGGCGTCGGCGGCGAGCCCGAGGTCCTTGAGCATGAGGTCCGAGCCGAAGCCGCCGGCGTAGTCGCGCGAGGCGGGGACGTTCTCGAGCACGCCGGGGTACGGGTTGTAGCTGTCGCTGCTCCAGCAGCGCCCGCTCGACGTGTTGACGATGGAGGCGAAGACCTTGGGGTCCATGCCGAGCTTCGCCGCGAGCGACATGCCCTCGGCGGTGGCGATCATCTCGATGGCGAGCATCAGGTTGTTGCAGATCTTCGCCGCCTGGCCGTTGCCCGCCGCGCCGCAATGCACGACGTTGCGGCCCATGCATTGCAGGATCGGCCTGGCCGCCTCGAAGTCGCGCGCCTCGCCGCCCACCATGAAGGTGAGCGTGGCCGCCTCGGCGCCGGCGACGCCGCCGGAGACCGGCGCATCGACCATGGCGCAGCCCTTCGCCTGCGCATCCATCGCCACTTCGCGCGCGGTGATCGGGTCGATGGTGGAGCAGTCGACGAGGAGCGTGCCCGCCGCCACGCGCGCGAGCAGTCCCCGTTCGCCCTGGTAGACGGCGCGCACGTTGGGCGAGGAGGGCAGCATCGTAATGACGCAGTCCACGCCGCGCGCGCAATCGGTCGCGTCCTCGCCCGCCTCGCCGCCTTCGGCCACGAGCGCGCGCAACCGGGCCGGCACCTGGTCGTATACGCGCAGGGCGTGCCCATGGCGCAGGAGGTTTCGGCACATGGGGTCGCCCATGTGCCCGAGGCCGACGAAGCCGATCTTCACTTCAGCGAGATCGTCGTATGGATCCCCGGCGACACCGTCGCGTCGTCGAACCACCGCGCGGTCACGGTCTTCACGGTCGTGTAGAACTGGATCGCCTGCTTGCCGTAGGGGCCCAGGTCGCCCAGGCGCGAGCCGCGGGAGCCCGAGAAGCTGAAGTAGGGCACCGGCACGGGGATCGGCACGTTGATGCCCACCTGGCCCACGTCGATCTCGTTCTGGAACTTGCGCGCGGCGGCGCCCGACTGCGTGAAGATCCCGGTGCCGTTGCCGTAGGGATTGCGGTTGATGATGTCGATCGCCTCGCCGAGCGAATCGGCCGCCATGAGGCACAGCACCGGGCCGAAGATCTCGGTGTTGTAGATCTTGTGCTGCGTCTTCACGCCGGAAAAGATGGTGGGGCCGACGAAGTTGCCGTTCGGATGCCCGGGCACCTGGATGCCGCGCCCGTCGAGCTCGAGCTTCGCGCCCTCGCGCACGCCGTCCTCGATGAGCCCTTCGACGCGCGCCTTCGCCTGCTTCGAGATGAGGGGCCCCAGGTCCGCGCCCTTCTCGGTGCCGACGCTCACCTTGAGCGACTTCGCCTTGGCGACGATGTCCGGGATCCACTTCCGCGCATCGCCCACCAGCACGCCGACGCTCACGGCCATGCAGCGCTGGCCCGCCGCGCCGAAGCCCGCGCCGACGAGCGAATTGAGCGAATGCTCCTTGTTGGCGTCGGGCATCAGCACCGCGTGGTTCTTCGCGCCCATCATCGACTGCGCGCGCTTGCCGTGCTGGCTCGCGAGCTTGTAGACGTGCTCGCCGACCGCGCACGAGCCGACGAACGAGACCGCCTTCACCTCGGGGTGCGTGCAGAGCGCGTCGACCGCTTCCTTGCCGCCGTGCACGACGTTGAGCACGCCCGGCGGGACGCCGGCCTCGAGCGCGAGCTCCGCGAGCACCATCGTGGTCATCGGGTCCTGCTCCGAGGGCTTGAGCACGAACGTGTTGCCGCACACGATCGCCATCGGGAACATCCAGAGCGGGATCATCGCCGGGAAGTTGAACGGCGTGATGCCGGCGCACACGCCGAGCGGCTGGCGGATGAAGTAGGTGTCGACGTTGGTGGCGACGTTCTCCGCGAACTCGCCGAGCGTGAGCGTGCCGATGGAGCAGGCGTGCTCGACCACCTCCAGGCCGCGGAAGACGTCGCCCTCGGCGTCCGGCAGGGTCTTGCCCTGCTCG
>DASUXK010000246.1:0-6950 GCA_036377935.1 Usitatibacter sp. | reverse complement strand
GATGCCGCTCGCCACCGCCTTGCTGCTGCTGCAGGGGATCTCCGAGCTCATGAAGAGCCTGCATGCCGCCGTGAAGGGGGAATGGCCATGAGCCCCGAGTGGATCGGCATCGCGTCCCTCGTCGTCCTCTTCGCCGCGATCTTCATCGGCTTCCCCATCGCCTTCACGCTCATCGCGATCGGCCTGGGGATCGGCTACTTCGCGCTCGGCAAGATCGCGCTCTACCTCATGACGCTGCAGTTCTTCTCCGTCATGCGCGACCCCACGCTCGCCTCGGTGCCCTTCTTCCTCTTCATGGGCTACCTCCTCGAGCAATCGGGGCTCATGGAGCGCCTCTTCCGCGCGGTGCAGCTCCTGCTCGCCCCGGTGCGCGGCTCGCTCTACCTCGCGGTGCTCATCACGGCGACCATCTTCGCCGCGGCCACGGGCATCGTGGGCTCGTCGGTGACGCTCCTCGGCGTGATGGCCGCGCCCGCGATGAAGAGGAGCGGCTACGACGTGAGGCTCTCGGCGGGCGCGATCGCCGCGGGCGGCACGCTCGGCATCCTCATCCCGCCCTCGGTGATGCTGATCGTGATGGGTCCCGTGGTGGGCGTGCCGACCACGGACCTCTTCGCCGCCGCGGTGATCCCGGGGATGATGCTCTCGAGCCTCTACATCGCTTACGCCCTGCTGAGGAGCTACCTCAACCCGGCCCTCGGGCCCGCGCTTCCGATGGACGAGCGGGCGGAGAACTTCGGCGTGGTGCTGAAGGAGCTGGTGCTCGGCGTGGCGCCCGTGGTGGTGATCATCCTCGCCACGCTCGGCGTGATCCTCGCGGGGATCGCCACACCCACCGATGCGGGCGCGGTCGGCTCCTTCGCGGTGCTGGTGCTCACGCTCCTCTACCGGCGCCTCGACTGGGCGAAGATGAAGATCGCGGTGTACTCGACGCTCAAGGTGTCGAGCATGATCCTGCTGCTGGTCGCCGCGTCGAACTACTTCGGCGCGGTGTTCTCGCGGCTGGGAAGCGCCAACCTCATCGCCGAGTCGCTCCTCAACCTGAACCTGCCGCCCACGGCGATGCTGCTCCTCATCCTCGGCGTGATCTTCCTCCTCGGCTGGCCGCTGGAGTGGGTGCCGATCGTGCTGATCGTGGTGCCGATCCTGCTGCCGCTCGTGCAGAAGCTCGGCATCGACCTGGTGTGGTTCTGCACGCTGGTCGCGGTGTGCCTGCAGACGGCGTGGCTCTCGCCGCCGGTGGCGCTCTCGGCCTACTTCCTGCGAGGGGTGGTCCCCGACTGGTCGCTCAAGGACATCTACGCGGGGATGCTGCAGTTCATGGCGCTGCAGGTCGCGGGGCTGCTGCTGGTGCTCTTCTTCCCGCAGCTCGCGCTCTGGCTGCCGGCGCTGCTGCGCAACTGAGGACGGGAGCGGGCGCACGCCCGCTCCCGCGCCGTCTCACTGCCCGACGGCGATGTGGTTCTCCTTCACCACCTTCGCCCAGCGGTGCACCTCGTTCTCGAGGAACGCGCCGAACTCCTCGGGCGTGGAAAGGCGCATCACCAGGCCCTGGTCGACGAGGCGCTTGTTCACCTCGGGATCGCGCATCGCCTTGGCGAATGCGTCGTGCATCCTGTCGATGATCGGGCGCGGCGTGCCTGCGGGCGCGAGCAGGCCCCACCACGAGTTGCTCTCCGCGGCGGGAATGCCCTGCTCCGCGACGGTGGGCACGTCGGGCAGCTGCGGGAAGCGCTGCGCCGAGGTCACCGCGAGGGCGCGCAGCTTGCCCGCCCGGATGCTCGGGCCCATCAGCGCCGCCGACCCGATGGCCACCGGCACGTGGCCCGCGATCGCGTCCTGCACCAGCGGGCCGCCGCCCCGGTAAGGCACGTGCGTGAGCGGCACCTTCATCTCGCGCGAGACCTGCGTCATGTAGAGGTGCGCGAGGCTGCCCGCGCCGATCGTGCCGAAGCTCACGCCGCCTTCCTTGTGCTTCGCGTCCTCGAGCACGTCCTTGAACGTCTTGTAGGGCGTCGCCGGATAGGCGGTGATCGCCATCGGCGAGGTGCCGATCAGCATGATCGGCGCGAGGTCCTTCAGCGTGTCGAACGACATGTTCGGGATGATGCTGGGGTTCACCCCGTGCGTGTCGAACACGATGAGGAACGTGTAGCCGTCGGGGGCCGAGTGCGCCACCATGCCGGCGCCGATCGAGCCCGAGCCGCCGCCGTGATTCTCGATCACGATCGGCACCCCGAGGATGTCGGTGAGCGGCTTCTGCGCGTGGCGCGCGATCTGGTCCGTGGTGCCGCCGGGCGGGAACGGGATCACGATCTTGATCGGCCGGTCCGGCCATTTGTCGGCGGCGCCCGCGGCGAATGCCGCGAGGCCCAGGGCGAGGGCGGCGAGCGCCCGTGCGGCGAATGTCCTCATGCCTGTCTCCTCCTTGTAGTCGGGCCAGCGTAGCGAAGCCGACTCTTCGGAAAAAGCGATATTTTTGGATTCAAGTCCATCGCGCCGCGCGATGGGCCGCGCTCACGCGAGCTCGCTCGCCTCCTGCGCGAGGCGCGCGATCGGCGCCGTGAGCGGGTGGTGGCGGTCGGCGCGGTAGATCACCGAGAACTCGACGGGCGCGAGCGGCGGGCTCGCCTTCAGCACCCGCAGCCTGCCCGCGGCGATCTCGTCCCGGTAGCAGTTGCGCGGCAGCAGGCTCACGCCCTGCCCGGCGGCGGTGAGCGCGGCGATCACGTTCATGTTGTTGCACGAGCACGCGCTGCGGAAGATCGCGCCGCCGTCGCGGAACCAGCGCTCGATCACCGGGTAGTGAAACGAGTCCTCCGCGAGGGAGAGGATGGGCCAGCGCTGCAGCTCGCGCGGGCCGAGCGCCTTGCCCGGGATGCGCAGCTTCGGGCTCGCCATCCACACGAACTCGTCGTGGCCGAGGGAGACCGCGAGGAAATCGGGCTCGGCGATGGGCCCCGCGACGATCGCGACGTCGAGCGTTCCGGCGCGCAGGCGCTCGATGAGCGTGCGCGTGAGGCTCATGTCCAGGCGCAGCGTCACGCCCGGATAGCGGCTGCGCGAGGCGGCGACGAGCTTCGGCAGCCACGTGTTCGCGACGACGCCCACCACGCCCATGCGCAGCAGCCCCGAGACCGCCGAGGCGTCCCGGAACCGCGAGGTGATCGACGCGGCGAAATCCACGAGCTGGCGCGCGGAGGCGAAGAGCTCGTGGCCGCGCGGCGTGAGCTGCGCGCGGTGGAAGGTGCGGTCGAAGAGCGGCGTGCCGATGGAGCGCTCGAGCTCCTTCACGCGCGCGGACACGGTGGATTGCGTCGTCTGCAGCGCGCTCGCGGCGTTGGCGAAGCTGCCGTGCTCGACGATGCGCACGAAGGTCTCGAGCTGCTTGATGTTCACGGCGGGCGGGCCATTGGGAAGTTCGATGGAGATCGCGCCAAAAATATCACTATATTTGATGGCGGGCGACTCGTAGACTTTTCGGCGGTACGCGAAACCTTCGAGGCCCATGCTTCCCGGCGACATCCCCCGCATCCACCGCGGCCCCCGCAACGCGATCGAGGGCGAGGACCGCGTGCTCTCGTACGAGGCGCTCGACGACCTCGCCAACCGCTTCGCCAACCACTTCCTCTCGCTCGGCCTCGCCCCCGGCGATCGGGTGAGCCTGCTGATGGGCAACGACCCGCTGCTGGTCGCCGCCTACTTCGGCGCGTTCCGCGCGCGCCTCGTCGCCAACCCGATCAACAACCGCCTCACGCCGCCCGAGATCGCCTACATCCTCGACCATGCGCAGAGCGGCTGCGTGGTGGCCGGCGAGGAGTACTTCCCCGCGCTGCAGGCGACGCTCCCGCTCATCGCGCACCGCCCCGCGATCCTCGCGCCCGGCGCATCGATCCTGCCCGGGATCTGCGGCGAGGGCGCCGCCGCGCTCGCCGAAGCCTCCGCCGCCGCGCCCGACCTCGCGCCGCGCGGCGAGGACGGCGCGCTGCTGATCTACACGTCCGGCACCACGGGCAAGCCCAAGGGCGTGCTCCTCACGCAGGCCAACGTGATGGCCGGCACCGAGTACGTGCGCGCCGGCTTCGCGATCGACTCCGCGCAGCGCACGCTGTGCGTGATGCCGCTCTTCCACACCAACGGGCTCATGTTCAGCCACATGCCGTTCCTGCTCGCGGGCGCGACGGTGGGATTGCGCAAGCGCTTCAGCGCCTCGGGCTTCTGGGGCCAGCTGCGCGATTTCCGCGCGACCAGCACGAGCGTCTCGCCCACCATCCTCGCGATGCTGCTCGAGCACGAGGCGGGCGCGCCGCCCGCCGGCGAGATCCGCCTCGACTACATCAAGGTCGCCTCCGCGCCCACGCCCGCGGAGCTCGCCGAGCGCTTCGAGCGCCGCTTCGGGCGCGGCCTGCTGCTCGAGACGTACGGCCTCACCGAGACCACGGCGATCAACGTGATGAACCCGCTCCACGGGCCGCGCAAGCACGGCTCCATCGGCCGGCCGCTCCCGCCGCAGGAGGTTCGCCTCGTCGATCGCGAGGGCGCGCCGTCGCGCCCGGGCGAGGTGGGCGAGATCGAGGTGCGCGGCGCCACCGTGATGAAGGAATACTTCCGCGACCCGGAGAACACGCGCAAGGTGATGCACGACGGCTGGCTGCGCACGGGAGACCTCGCGCGCGTGGACGACGACGGCTTCGTCTTCATCGTCGGGCGCTCCAAGGAGATGATCCTGCGCGGCGGCGAGAACATCTCGCCCCTGGAGATCGAGGAAGTGGTGGCGAAGCATCCGGCGGTGCGCGAAGCGGCCGTGGTCGGCATCCCCGACCGCATCTGGGGCGAGACGGTGGGCCTCGCGGTGGTGCCGCGCGAGCGCGTGAGCGAGGAGGAGCTGCTCGACTTCTGCCGTGCGCGGATGAGCGCCTTCAAGGTGCCGCAGCGCGTCGTGTTCGTCGAGGCGCTGCCGCGCAACGCCGTGGGCAAGGTGACGCGCAACGCCCTGCGCGACGCGTTCCCCGCGGCCTAGCGGAAGGAAGCCGCCATGGCCACGAAGAAGGTCGCCGTCGACTACGGCGATCGCAAGCTCGAGATCGACGTTCCCGATTCGGCGACGGTGGCCGAGTTCTCCGACCCGCCGCTGCTCGACGATCCGGAAGGCGCGATCCGCGCGGCCCTCGCCGAGCCCCTCGGCATGCCGCCGCTCGCGGAGCTCGCGCGCCCCGGCATGACGGTGGCCATCGGATTCGACGACGTCACGCGCCCGGCGCTCCCGCCGCGGCTCATCCTGCCGCGCATCGTGGAGGAGCTCGAGCGCGCCGGCGTGAAGGATCGCGACATCCTCTTCGTGAACGCGTGCAGCAACCATCGCAAGAACACGCGCACCGAGCTCGCGAACCACCTGGGCCCGGAGATATTCAACCGCTTCGGGCCCCTCGGCCGCATCCGCAACCACGACTGCAACGATCCCGAGGGCCTCACGTATTTCGGCGTGACCGACAGCGGCCGCTACGTCGAGCACAACCGCGCCTTCATGGACGCGGACCTGCAGGTCTACCAGGGCAACGTCTCGGCGCAGGCGTGGAAGGGCTACACCGGCACGGGTGCCATCATCGGGCTCGCCTCGACGAAGAGCATCGCCTCGCACCACAGCTTCCACACCATCCCCGATCCGGCGCGCAGGAAGCAGGCGGGCGCGAAGGTGCCGGGCATGAAGCCCGAGATGACGGCGTTCCTCGAGAAGGCGACGGGGAAGAAGACCTTCTACGTGAACGCGGTGACCGGCACGGGCGGACGCCTCGCGGGCGTGTTCGCCGGCCACGCCTCGGCGGTGACGCCGCCCGCGTGGGAGCTCGCCGGCCGCTGCTTCACCCGCGAGGTGCCGCAGGCCGACGTGCTGGTGGTGGGCCTGGGCGCGCAGTACTCGTACGGCAGCTCGAACAACACGCTCATCGCCGCGGTGGGCGCCTGCGTGCCCCCGCGCTACAGCCCCGATGCGCCGGTGCTGCGCGAAGGCGGCGTGGTGATCGCGCTCACGCCCTCGACGGGTTGGATCGATCCCGAGCGCTATCCGTCGTACCAGCCGTTGATCGACCTCTACCGGCGGCACCACGATATCCGCGCGCTCGTGGACTACGAGGAAACGTTCGACGGCAACCGCGCGTTCCTCGACCGCTACACGCACGGCTTCGGCTATCCTCCCCTGCATGCGTTCTGGATCTTCTACGAGCTGGAGTACGCGCTCCAGCGCGCGGGCACGGTGATCGTGGCCGGCACGCCGAACCCCGGCGCGTTCCGCGAGCTGGGGCTCGCCACCGCGCCCGATTTCCCGGCGGCGTGGAAGCGCGCGCTGCGCTACACGGGGCCGGATCCGGTGACCGTCGTCGCGCCCACGTTCTGGACGCGGCCGCGCATCAAGCTCTCGGCGAAGGCGTAACCCGCGCGGCGATGCAGCGCCTCGATCGCATCCATCTCGATCCCGTCGGCGGCATCTCCGGCGACATGTTCGCCGCCGCGCTCGCCGACGCGTTTCCCGAGGCGGTGCCGGGGCTGCTCGCGGAGCTCGCGAAGCTCGGCGCGCGCGAAGGCGCGGTGCGCGTCGTCGCGCATTCGGACGGCGTCGTGGCCGGCAGCCGCTTCGTGGTCGAGAGCGACGTCCCTCCAGCCGAACCGCACTCGCATGGGCATGGACACGCGCAGGCGCATGCGCACGTGCCGTACCGCGCGGTTCGCGAGCGCCTGCGCGCCGCGCGCCTCGAGCCCGCGGTGCTGCGCCACGCCGAGGCGCTCTTCGACCTCCTCGCCGCCGCCGAAAGCGAGGTGCACGGCATCGCGAAGGACGAGGTCGAGTTCCACGAGGTCGGCGCCTGGGACTCGATCGTCGACTTCGTCGCCGCGGCATACTTCATCGCGCGCCTCGATCCGCGCGCGTGGACCTTCTCGCCGTCGCCGCTGGGCGG
>DASUXK010000245.1:0-8206 GCA_036377935.1 Usitatibacter sp. | reverse complement strand
ACGATCGCGCCCGCGAAGGGACCCTTGCCCGAGTTGGAGAAGTCCGCGATGTCGCTCGGGAAGAGGCGCCGGTAGTTGCGCCACAACGGCAGGCGCCACATCGGATCGCGCAGCGCATCGGCGGCGGCTTGCAGGCGCGAGGCGAGCGCCTCGTCGTTGCAGAAGAGCGCGGGGAGCTCCGGGCCGAGCGCCACACGCGCGGCCCCCGTGAGCGTGGCGAAATCGACGAGCGTCTTCGGCTTCTGCTCGACGGCGTAGGCGAGCGCGTCGCAGAGGATCACGCGCCCTTCGGCGTCGGTGTTTCCCACCTCCACGCAATGGCCCTTGCGCGTGCGCACCACGTCGCCGGGGCGATAGGCGTTGCCCGCGATGGCGTTCTCGACCGCGGGCACGAGCACGTGCAGGTTCACGGGGAGGTTGCGCTGCATGACGAGGCGCGCGAGGGCGAGCGCGTGCGCCGCGCCGCCCATGTCCTTCTTCATGAGGCGCATGCCGTCGGAGGTCTTGATGTCGAGGCCGCCGGTGTCGAAGCACACGCCCTTGCCGACGATGGAAAGGCGCGGATGGCGCGCGTCTCCCCAGCGGATCTCGAGCAGGCGCGGCTCGCGCGCGGCCGCGCGGCCCACGGCGTGGATCGCGGGGAAGTTCTGCGCGAGGAGCTCCTCGCCGATCCACTCGTCGAACTCGCCGCCGAAGAGCTCGGCCTGCTCGCGCGCGACGTCGGAGAGCTGCTCCGGGCCCATGTCCTCGGTCGGCGTGTTCACGAGGTCGCGCACGAGGCGCACCGCCTGCGCCATGCCGAGCGCCCCGGCGACACGCTTCGAATTCTCGACCTGCAGGTCCGCGGGCTTGCGGTTGGGCTTGCGGTAGCGCGCGAACGCGTAGCTTCCGAGGTCCCATGCGAAGGCGGCGTGCTCCGGCGGGATCGCGATCGGCCCCTTGCCGAGCTCGTAGCGTCCTCGGGGAAGCTTCAACGGCAGGAAGGCGAGCGCCCAGGGATCGGCCGCGTCGCGCACGCCCGCGAGCACGCGCGCGATGCCGCCGCGCCCGTCGGGGACGAGGACGAAGGTCTCGGGCGCGCCGTCGAAGCCCGCGGCCTGCGCCCACTTACGCTCGGCGGGGGCGAGCGACTCGAGCAGCTTCGCCGCGCCCCGCTCGTCGGTGGCGAGGATCGGCACGGCCTTCTCGAAGGCCTTCTTGTCGGCGATGACGGTCATGCGTGCTTCCGTTGTCACGAAACCGTCATTCTACGGCGACGATCGCCCAGGGGCCGCTCGCCAGCCCGTGAACGGATACCAGATGAGCGCGGCGATCGCGAGCGTCCACACGATCACGGCGCCGGTGGGCAGGTCGAACGCGGTGGAGAGCAGGAGACCCGCGACGTAGCCCGTCACCCCGAGCGCCCAGGACGCCGCCAATCGCCAGCGCATCATGCGGCGCGTGGCGAGCGGCGGGACGATGAGCGTCGCGAACACGAGGTAAAGCCCCACGAGCTGCACCGAGACGGTGACCGTGAGCGCGAAGAGCACGTAGAAGCCGACGCGCCCGAGCCGCGCGCGCAGGCCGAACCATGCGGCGAGCACGCCCGCATAGACGAGCGCCGTCCACGCGAGCCGCATCGGCTCCGCCCAGAGGATCTGCCCCACGAGGAGGTCGCGCAGGTGCTCGCTGCCGTGCGGATTGGAAGCGAGGAGGAGCAGGCTCGCGGTGGCGCCGAGCGCGAAGACGACGCCGATCACCGCCTCCTGCACGTCGGGCCACAGCTTCTCGCTCCACGTGAGGAGGAGCGCCCCGCCGAGCGCCGCCGCGAAGGCCGCCACCTGCACGGCGATGCCTTGGGCCTCGAAGCCGAAGCGGTCGGCGAGGATCACGCCGCATCCGGCGATCTGCGCGATGGCGAGGTCGATGAAGACGATGCCGCGCGCGAGCACCTGCATGCCGAGCGGCACGTGCGTCGCGGTCACGAGCAGGCCCGCAGCGAACGCCGGCAGCAATATCGAGAGGTCGAGGGCCGAGAGCGTCATGCCGCGCCCTTCAGCAACCGCTGGACCGTGTCCTCGTAGAACGAGAAGAGATCCTTCGCCGCATCGGTACCGCCCACGGTGAACGGCAGCTTCACCACGGCGATCGTCGTGCGCTGCGCGAGCCACTGCGAAGCCTGGTCGCTCTGGTAGGCGGCGACGAGCACCATCTTCGCCGGCTCGCGCCGGAGGATCGTGAGAACCTGGGCGAGGTGCGAGGTGGTGGGCTCCATGCCGGGCTTGGGCTCGAGCGCCGCGACCTCGACGAGCCCCAGCCACGCCTCGAGATACGTGAAGCCCTTGTGCTGGACCACCACGCGCGCGCCCTTCAGCGGCGCGGCTTCCTGCGCCCACTTCGCGAGCGCCGCGTTCCAGCGCGCCGCGAACTGCTCGTACCGCCCGCGGTAGTACGCGGCATTGGCCGCGTCGAGCGCCTCGAGACGCCGGGCGAGCGCCGCGGCCACGCGCGAGATGTTGCGCGGATCGCCCTGGATGTGGGGATCGCCCTGCGGGTGCACGTCGCCTTCGGCGCGGTCGAGGTGCGTGGGCTTGCCGAGCAGGGCCACCGCGCTCGTCGCCTCGAAGTAGCCGGGCGCGCCGGGCTGCACCTTGTCGTTGCCGGCCTGCTGGAGGACGAGCGGAAGCCAGCCCACCTCGAGCTCGGCGCCGGTCGCCACCACGAGATCGGCGCTGCGCGCGCGCGCGATGAGGCTGGGCTTCGCCTGCACGTGGTGCGGATCCTGGAGCGGGCTGGTCGCCGTGTACACGCGGACCTTGTCGCCGCCCAGCTCCTGCGAGAGCGCGCCCCATTCCGGCACGGTCGCGAAGATGTTGAAGGCCGCGTGGGCGGCGCCGGCAGCGCAAAGCCACGCGAGAAGGATGAAACGAAGGATCGGTCGCATGGACGCTCCTAGAAGATGTGCGCGCCGTGCGCGCCCAGGCTGAGGATGTATTGCACGAAGAGCTCGTTGTCGGTGAAGACCGGGCTCAGCCTGGACTGCCCGAACTGGATGCGGACGCGGCTGAACTCCGACGGGGTCCAGTCGACCATCGCGGTGGCGCGCCGAGGATGGAACGACGGGCTCTCGAGGAACGCGGCGTTCGCGCCGTAGTCGACATGTCCCGGATCGAGCCGGTCGTAGCGCAGGCCGACGCGCCACAGCGGCATGAACTGGTAGATGCCCTGCAGGTACGCGCCCGACTGCCGCGAGGCGTAGGGCGCGGTGCTCGCGATGTCGCCCGAGAGGTAGCCGAGGTCGCCCTCCTCCTTGCGCCAGATGTATTCGCCCTGCAGCTTGAAGTTCCGGTAGTGCGGATCGCCGTGCGGCGCCCACTTCCACACGAAGCTCGCGTTCCAGAGCTCGCTGCGTCCGCTGAAACCCAGCGTCGCATCGTTGCCGAACCGGTCCGCGACCTCGTCCTCGCGCGACTGCGAGCCGGTGCGCAGGTACCCGAGCCCGGCCTGCCAGCTGTGGCTGTCGCCGACGTCGCCGCCCGTGCGCGCGAAGAGCACGCCGGATCCCGCGCCGTTCTTGTTGCGCGGAGTGCCGGGGAAGGAATCGCCGTTGCCGATCTCCGCGCCGATCTGGAGGAATTGCTCCGTGGGCGCGACCCACGCCACCTGGATGCCGTCCTGCCGGTACTGCCCGCCGAGGAACGCCTGGTACACCAGCGGCGCGTCGGTGAAGTCCCAGACGTGCGCATGCTGCTCGTTGAGGTAGCCGAGGCCGGAGAAGAAGCGGCCGAACTTCGGCACCATGCCGGCCGGCGCCTGCTTGTAGATTCCGTACGCCTCCTCGACGGAGACGGTGTCCTCCGGCGTGATCGAGAAGATGAGGTTCCCGGAGAACAGGGGATCGACGTTCGCGGAGAAGCCGAGCTCCGATTCCCCGAGCGAGAAGCCGCGGCGGCCCGGGCCCGTCTCGCCGCCCTGCAGGAATCCCGCCATGCGCCATTCGTTCGGATCGCGCGAAAGATTCGCGTACTGGCCGTCGAGGATCGCGGAGATGGCGGGGTTGAACGCGGCGAGCCCGCGCGTGGCGGTCGAGGGCGCCGGCGCGGGCGCCGGGGCCGCCTGCTCCTTCGCTTGCGCGGCCTCGGCCTCCGCCGCCTTCAGCCTCTCCTCGAGCGCCCTGATGCGCGCGCCGTAGTCCTGCTTGAGGCCCTCGATCTGGGCGCGGATCGCCTCGAGATCCGCGTCCGATGCGGCCCGCGCCTGCGGGCCGGCCAGCAACGCGAGCGCCGATGCGCCCGCGACGAGCATGCGTTTGTGCACGATGCACCTCCGGTCGTGAATGGAACGGTGCCGCGCGAGCGCTCGCGCGGCGGCGACGACTCAGAGGAGGACGGGAGGAGCGCGGGAGAGGAAGGGAACGCGCGCGGCGAGGCGCGCCGATTCGCAGCGGACATCGCGCGGCGCGCCATCGGGCAGCAGCACCGGCGGAACGACGGGGAGCGAGAGCCCGACCGCGCCCGCGAGCTGCGCGCAGGCGAAGCACTCGTCGCACGTGGCCCCGAAGGGAAGCGAGCTCTTGTGCGCAATGCGATCGACCGCGTGGCCCAGATCGTGCAACGCGGCCGCCTGCTGGCCGAAGAGCAGGGCCAGGGCGAGCGAGAACGCGAGGACGATGCGGCGCAGGGAAAGCATGGCGCTCTAACGGGCGGCGAAGGCGGGAAGCTTACACCTGCCCGCCGCCCCGCGGGCTCCGGCTGGTTTCGATCAGAACCGGAAGCTCACGCCCGCGACCGCCGACCAGTCCGCGACAAGCTGCACGCCGTTCACCGCCTGGTAGAGCGGGAGCTGCACGAAGGCGTACGCCTGCGCGTTGCGCCCGAGGTTGTACGAGACGCCGGGGCTCGCGAAGAGCTGGCGCTGCCCGCTGTCCTCGGGCTCGGCGTTCACGCCGCTGTCGCGCCCCTTCGCCGAGTAGTTCACCTGCAGCATGAGGGCCAGGTCGTCGCCGATCGCGCGCCGCACGCCGCCGTCCAGGTGCAATTGGCGGCCGGGCTTGTATCCCTCGTGCGAGTTCATGGGCAGCACGGCCTGCGCCTGCGCGAACCACGTCCATCCGGTCAGTGGCGCGGCGCCGTGCCAGTACGTCCCGAGCAGGAGATCGGTCGTGCCGGTGCCGGGTTGCAGGGAGCGCTCGGCTTCCTCGCCCTCGTCGTTCGTCACGTCGGACTTTCCGGTGGGAAGCTTCACGCCGAACGTCACGCCCGCCGAGCGCGGCGACGTGGGATCGGCGATCGAGTTGAAGAACTGGTACTGCGCCTGGACGCGCGCATCGCCCAGCTCGCGGAAGTTCCACGTCTCGGGGATCTGCTCGCCCTGGTGGTTGTGGAAGTGCAGGTGCTCGCGATCGACGTAGGGCACCGAGAGCGAAAGCGCCCACCCGGGCGTGAAGCCCCAGTGGGCGGTGCCGACGAGATTGCGGTTCTTCGTGCTCACCTCGTCGTGGTGGCGCGGGATCTCGCCCACGCCGATGCGGTCGGTGCCATGCATCGGCTGGTCGAGGTCGATGAGCTCGTAGCGCAGGTCGAAGCGCGGGCCCGTGTCGGCCCACGCGCCCTGCGAGGACCAGTCGGTGTTGACGAGGCAGAAGGCGGAGCCGCAGCTCGCGGCGGCGTTGAATGCGGCGCACGACGCGACGGCGCCGAGCAAGGCGAAGCGAAGCTTCTTCATGTTTTCTCCGATCGAATGCGGGCATCGCGACGCCGGGGCGGCGCGAGACGATTACGAGGCGAATGCGATCGGAAAGTCGGGCGGGGCGCGGCTCTCGGGCAGGCGCACCTCGATTCCCCACGGGCGGGGTGCGCAATGCGCTTCGAGCGTGACGAACCCGGTGGAATACGTATAGGGCGGCGGCTCGGGCGTCGCATGGAACGCGCCATAGAACGCCATGATGCAGAGGGGGCAATGCGTGCGCGTGCCGGGGTCGCCGGGCGCCTTCGCATCGTCGGGCGGCGCCTGCGCGGGATCGACCGTCATTCCCGCCATGTGGCACAGCGGCATCGACTCGTGCATCGCGCGCGCGTGCGCGGCCGAGATCGCCGGCCAAAGCGCCGCCCACGCGACCCCGAAGAGCGCGATCAGCGCACCAATGCGTCGCCGGTTTCGCATGTCCCCAAGAACATCTCCAAGCCCCAATTGTTCCAGAAAAGCAAAGCCCCCCCAAAACCGGGGACAGACCACATTTTCCAAAGGGCGAAATCGCACGCGCAAACCCGCGGGTTTTCGCGCTATGGAAAATGTGGTCTGTCCCCGGTTTCAGCGGCGGACGGCGGGGGACTCCATGGGCAGGCCCTGGGCGCGCCAGGCGAGGTAGAGCTCGAGGGCGACGAGGTCGGGGGAGCCGAAGGGGGGCATGGCGGCGCGCACGCCGTTGAAGCAGGCACGCAGGCGGCGCTGCAGGGAGCCGGGGCGCTGCCATTCGAGGCGATACGCGGGCCATCCCGTCGGCTGGCCCTGGCTGACGGTTTCGGCGAGCAGTGTCTTGCCCCAGCTCGCGTCGTGGCATCCGGTGCATGCCATGTTGAGCTGGCCGATGCGCGTGAAGTAGAGGTCGCGGCCTTTCTCCCACGTCGCGTGCGCCGGCCCTTCGATCGAGACGTTCATCGGCATGCCGCGCGACTGCATCGCGAGGTACGCCTCGAGGCCGAGGAGATCGTCGGATTCGGGGGCGAGCTTCGGGGCGCCGATGCCGCCCACGACGCAGCCGTTGATGCGCCGCGCGAGATCGATCACGGTGCCCGCCCCCGCGTCGTACTTCGGATAGCGCGTCGCCACGCCCTTCATCGAGCTCGCCGCATCGCCATGGCAGCCCGCGCACGAGCGGCCCTGGTACGGGCGCGACCAGTAGGCGTTGCCGCGTTCGACCCACAGCGCAATGGGGTTGGCGAAATCGTCGGATTGGAGGGCTCGGATGTCGGGGCCCTGGAAGGCGCTGCCGTTTTTCGCAGGAACCGGGCGCAGCGGCAGATCGGCGGCGAATGCGGAGGAGATGAAGAGGAAAAGCAGCAAGCAGCGACGTAGATGCATGACCCTCACCCCGGCCCTCGTCCAAGGGAGACGGAGAAAAGCACCCTCGCCCCGGCCCTCGCTCACACGACCCTCACCATCGCCGAGATCATTCCCTTCTCGCCGCGATCGTCGCTCCATTCCACGACGATCTCGCCGCTTTCGGTGGCCACCACCGGGAAGACGAAGTAGGGATTGGCGGCGATTCCGGTGCCGAGCTCGACGCGGAAGACCTCGCGGCCGCCGTATCGGCAGGAAAGGCGATCGACGATGTGCATCGGGATCACCCTGCCCTCGTAGTCGCGCCGGAAACCGGTTTCCATCGCGTGCTGCACGATGACGCGCACGTCGAAGGGCGCGCCGCGCTTCACCTCGGGCGCAACCTGGATGCGGCCGAGCATCACGAGAGCGAGCCCTCGTCGAGGCAGGCGGCGCTCTCGACCACCACCTCCTTGCGCGCGATGCGATAGCGCCCGCCGGAAAGCGCCGCGACGACGGTCACCTTCTGCGTGCCGGCGAGCCGCACCCGCGTGGAGACTTCCGCGCGCCCCGACCACGGCCCGAGATGGAACGTGGCGACGGCCGGCCGCGGGTTGCGCTCGGCGAGCACATGGATCTCGCGCACGTGGTCCGCCTCGCTCATCGGGCTCGGCACCTTCACGGTGAGCGGGACGGAATGGCCGTTCTCGGCGATCGGCGGAAGCGCGATGTCGATGCCGCCCTCCTCCGGCGCGGCGCCCTTCGTGATCGCGGCGACGAGCGGGCGGATGTCCTGCACCTCCTGCGCGCGCACGGGAAGCGAGGCGGCCGCGAGCCCGCCCGCCGCGAGCGCGATGAACCGCCGGCGCTTCATCGCAGCGTCGAGAGCCACGCCACGAGGTCCTCCACCTGCTGCCCCGTGAGCACCGGCTTGCCCGCGTACTCGGGCGCGACGCGCGCGGCCCCCTCCGTGCGATGGAAGACCGGCATCACGGCCTGCGGATTCACGCGCGTGATGTCCACGATGCGAAGGCGGATCTGCGCGGGCGTGAAGCGCGAGCCGACGTGCGCGAGGGAGGGACCGACGTTGCCGGCGGTCTCGATGCCCGGCGCCGTATGACAGAGCACGCAGTGGCCGCCTTCGCGGGAGATGAAGACGGTTCGCCCCCGGTTTGCATCGGCGTCGGCG
>DASUXK010000244.1:0-6166 GCA_036377935.1 Usitatibacter sp. | reverse complement strand
AGGACCACGTGCTTTCCGGCCAGGGACGCGCGATCGGGCGCCTGGTACGGGACGCCGCTTGCGGCGCGCGCCGCGGCGAAGCGGCGGCGGTGCTCGCGGCTGGCATAGAGGGACCAGCCTTCGCGCCAGCGCCCGAGCAGCAGCTCGACCTGCGCGCGGAACATCGGCAGCTCGACCGGGTCCGCGTCGTGGGCCGCCGCGGCGGCGAACATGCGCGCGGCCCGCGGGAAATCGCCGCGCGCCACGCAGTGCTGCCCCATGGACCGCAGCGCCGGATGCTGGCGGGGATCGATGCGCGTCGCCTCCTGCAGCAACGCTTCGGCGCCGTCCCGGCGGTCGAGATCCAGCAGCGCCTTGGCGAGGTCCGCCATCCACTCCGGCACGCCGGGCTGCTGCGCGAGCGCCGCCTCGTAGCTCTCGATGGCGGCCGCGGTGCGCCTCGCCTTGTGCAGGATCCATCCGCGCGCGTGCAGCGCGGCGGCGTGCCGCGGATGAAGCTCGAGCGCGCGCTCCGCGGCGGCGAGCGCGCGGGCCGTGTCGCCTTCCTCGGCCCAGGCGAGCGCGAGGTTCACGATCGCGTCGGCATTGCCCGGGTCGAGCGCGATGCCGCGCTCGAGCTCCGCGATCGCGCGCGGCCAATCGCGGCGCGCGAAATGCGCGAGGCCGGCCGCGAAGCACGCGGGCGCGAAGCCGGGACGCAGGCGCGAGGCGCGCTCGAACTGCGCGATGGCCGCCTCCAGGTCGCCCAGGTCGCGGCACGTGGCGCCGAGCTCGAACGCGATCGCGTAATCGCGCGGGTCCAGGGACGCGGCGTGCTCGAGGGTCGCGCGCGAGGCGGCGAGCTCGCCCAGCGCGCGCAGCGCGATGCCCGCCGCGAGGTGCACGCGCGGCGCCGAAGGATCGCGCGCCGCGAGCTGCGCCGCGAGCTTGAGCGCGCCGGCGGCGTCGCCGCGCTGGAGCCGGCGGAACGCCTCGTCGATGGCGCCCGGCTCGGGCGTCATGCCGGCCTTCGGAAGGCGCCCGTCGCGGAGAGCGGCGGGCGCATCCGCAGGTAGCCGAGCCAGCTCGCCATGCCGAGGAGGAGCAGGCCCGCCATGCCGAGCGCGAGCGACAACGGGCGCGAGGACAGGGCGGGCGAGATCACCCCCGCCGTCACCGTGTTCACCATGCCCGAGACGAAGCCCTGCAGCGAAGCCGCCATGCCGCGTCGCGTGGGAAAGAGCTCGAGCGTCGTGAGCGTGATCGACGGCATCGCCATCGCGAAGCCGATGCCGAACACCATGATCGGTATCACCGCCCAGGGAAGCGAGGGCCATGCCGCGAGCGCATAGGCGAGGTTCGCGAGCGCCGCCACGGCCATGAAGACGTACGCGTAGCGGACCGTGTCGCGCGGCGCGAGGCGCCCGGCGGCGCGCCCCGAGAGCTGCGAGCCCGCCATGATCCCGACGATGCAGGGAATGAAAAGCCACGCGTACTGGCGCGGACCGAGGCCCAGGTGCGTGCCGAGGAACACGGGCGCCGAGACGATGTAGAGGAAGAACGCGTTGAAGTTGAATCCGGCCGCGAGCGACAGGAGCAGGAAGCGCCGGTTCACGCCGACCTCCTCGTAGCCCTTGAGCAGCGCGAGCACGTGGAACGGCTGCCGGTTGGCCGGCGGGTGGGTCTCGGGCAGGAAGCGCCAGCTCACGGCGAAGAGCAGGAACCCCACCGCGGTGAGGAACCAGAACACCGAGCGCCAGCCGAGCTCGGAGAAGAGCCAGCCGCCGATCACCGGCGCCACGGCGGGCGCGAGCCCGAAGAAGAGCGTCACGAGCGACATCAGGCGCTGCGCGTCCTCGGGCTCGAGCAGGTCGCGGATCATCGCGCGGCCCACCACCATCCCCGCGCCCACCGAGAGCCCCTGCACGATGCGCCACAGGATGAGCCCGCCCACCGAGGCCGTGAGCGCCGCGCCGAGCGAGGCGAGCGCGTAGGCGACGAGCGCGGTGAGGATCACCGGGCGCCGGCCGAAGGTATCCGAGAGCGCGCCATGGAACAGGAACATGAAGCCGAACGCGAGGAGGTAGCCGGAGAGCGTCTGCTGGATCTCGAGCGGGCTCGCGCCGAGCGAGGCGCGGATGCCGTCGAACGCGGGCAGGTACGCATCGATCGAGAACGGGCCGAGCGTGGCGAGGGACGCGAGCAGCGCGGCGAATCCGGCGCGCGCGCGCCGCGAGGCGATGCGGTGGGGCATCCGGGCATTCTACGGCGTCGCGTTCTGTGAACTGGATCACAGATAACGGGGGTTAATTCGGCTACAACGGAAACACACAACGACAACGAGATTCGCGCCCCAGGACCCGCGCGCCGAAGCCCCCCGACGGCCGCGCCAAGGAGGAAGCGCAATGCGCAGGACCGCAGCCGCAATGCTCGCCGCCATCGCCCTGGCGGCGTGGCCCACCCCCGCTCCCGCCCAGGGAGTGACCGCCAACGAGATCGTCATCGGCCAGACGTCGAGCTTCTCCGGCGCCATCGGCGGCGAGGTGCGCGAGCAGACCGCCGGGGCGAAGCTCTACCTCGACTGGGTGAACGCGCACGGCGGCGTGTTCGGCCGCAAGATCACGCTCGTCTCGCTCGACGACGCCTTCGACCCGAAGCGCGCCGCGCAGAACGCGCGCACCCTCATCTCGCAGGGCGTCTTCGCCCTCTTCCTCACGCGCGGCACGCCGCAGAACGAGGCGATCCTGCCCGTGATCAAGGAGACGGGGACGCCGCTCATCGCGCCCTCGACGGGGGCCAGCGTCGTGCACGAGCCGGTGAACCCGCTCGTCTTCAACGTGCGCACGCGCTACCAGACCGAGGCCGAGGACGCGATCCAGCAGCTCACGAGCCAGGGCATCACGCGCATCGCCATCGTCCACGTGAACGACTCCTTCGGGAAGGATTGCCTGCAGGGCTACCTGCACGGCATGAAGGATGCGCGGCTCGAGCCGGTGGGCATCTTCTCGTACGATCGCAAGAAGGGCGACACCAACGAGGCCGCGGCGAAGGTGATCGCGCTGCGGCCGCAGGCGATCGTCACGGCGGGCCACTCCAAGCCGCTCGCGAACCTGGTGCGCAAGGTGCGCGCCGCCGGGCTCGGGGGAACGCAGATCGTGACGCTCTCCAACCTGAGCTCCCAGTCTTTCCTGCGCGACCTGGGCGACGTCAAGCGCGGCGTGATCGTCATGCAGGTGTTCCCGAACCCCGCGCGCATGACGACGCGGCTCGGCGTGGAGCTGCACCACCTCGCCGCGGGGCATCCCGATTTCGTGATCTCGCACATGGCGATGGAGGGGTTCGCGGCGGCGAAGGTGCTGGTCGAAGGGCTGCGCCGCGCGGGCCGCACGCCCACGCGCGCCTCCTTCATCGCCGCGATGGACTCGCTGCGCGACTACGACCTCGGCGGGGTGAAGCTCACCTACGCCGCGAACGACCACTCGGGGCTGAGCTACGTCGAGGCCTCCATGGTGAACAAGCACGGCACCTTCACGCAGTGACCGGGCCGAGGGCGGGCAGCGCCGAGGGGCCGCGATAGGCGACCGCCTCGGCGACGTGCTCCTCGGCCACGGCCTCGGATCCGGCGAGATCCGCCACCGTGCGCGCGACCTTGAGGATGCGGTGGTGCGCGCGCGCCGATAGCTTCAGCCGCGCGATGGCGCAGCGCAGCGTCGCGCGCGCCTCGCCGCCGAGCCGCGCGGCCTCCTCGGCCTCGCGTCCCGTGAGCTCCGCGTTGGCTCGCCCCTGGCGGCGCAGCTGCGCCCGCCGTGCGCCGAGCACCCGCGCGCGCACGGCCTGCGAAGGCTCGCCGCCTTCCCCCGCCATGAGCTCCTCCTCCGCGAGCGCGGGCACTTCCACGTGCACGTCGATGCGGTCCAGCAGCGGGCCCGAGATGCGGTCGCGATAGCGCGCCACCTGCAGCGGCGAGCAGCGGCACTTGCGGTTGAAATGGCCGAGGTAGCCGCAGGGGCACGGATTCATCGCGGCGACGAGCTGGAAGCGCGCCGGGAAATCCGCCTGGCGCGCGGCGCGCGAGATGGTGATGCGGCCGGACTCGAGCGGCTCGCGCAGCACCTCGAGCACGCTGCGGCTGAACTCGGGCAGCTCGTCGAGGAAGAGCACGCCCCTGTGCGCGAGCGAGATCTCGCCGGGGCGCGGCGGCGAGCCGCCGCCCACGAGCGCCACCGCGGAGGCGGTGTGGTGCGGCGCGCGGAAGGGCCGGGTGCCGAAGCGCTCGGCATGGAAGGCGCCCGAGAGGCTCTGCACGGCGGCCGCCTCGAGCGCCTCCTCCTCGCCCATCGGCGGGAGGATCCCGGGGAAGCGCACGGCGAGCATCGTCTTGCCGCTGCCCGGCGGCCCCCACAACAGGATCGAATGCCCGCCCGCGGCGGCGATCTCGAGCGCGCGCCTCGCGGCGCGTTGCCCCCGCACGTCGGCGAGATCCGGGTAGGCGATCTCGCGCCGCGGGACCGTGCCGCGCCACGGCGCGAGCGCCACGCGGCCGTCCAGGTGCGCGCACACCTCGGCCAGATCCCTCGCGGGCAGGATGGTGGCGCCGCGCGCGAGCGCGGCCTCCGCCGCCACCGCCGCCGGCAGCACGAAGGCGCGCCCGTCGCGATGGGCGTTGAAGGTCATCGCGAGCGCGCCGCGGATGGGGCGCAGCTCGCCGGAGAGGGCGAGCTCGCCCGCGAGCTCCAGCGACGGCAGCTCCCGCGAGCGCACCTGCCCCGTGGCGGCGAGCACGCCGATGGCGATGGGCAGATCGAACCGGCCGCTTTCCTTGGGAAGATCGGCCGGCGCGAGGTTGACCGTGATGCGCCGCTGCGGGAACTCGTAGCCCGCGGTCTGCAGCGCCGCACGCACGCGATCGCGCGACTCCTTCACCTCGGTCTCGGGCAGGCCCACGATGTGGAAGGCGGGCAGCCCGTTGCCCACGTGCGCCTCGACGCGCACCAGCGGGGCATCGAGCCCGGCGAGCCCGCGGCTGTAGGCCACGGCGACGTCCATGCGGCACTCCTCGGGAAGGGCGGCCGCCTTCCCCGGAATGCGGGCGGCGGTCAGCCGGGTGGCGGCGAGCCGATGCGCGACTCGAGCTCGGCGATGCGCGCCTCGAGCGCGGCGAGCTTCTCCCTCGCGCGCGCGAGCACCTGGGCCTGCGCGTCGTACTCCTCGCGCGTGACGAGCTCCATGCGCGCGAAGGCGCTCGAGAGCAGGCCGCGGAAGTTGCGCTCGAGATCCTTCGCCGGGTTCGACGCGGCGAGCTCCGCGAGGCGTGCGCTCAGTTCGCTCAAGAAACGGTCGTTCATCTCAATTCCCGAAGGGGCGTGGCGGTTGACTCGCGGCGCGATGCGGCGCACCCGGTTGGTGCCTCGCGCGCGCCGGGCGCACAAACGGGGTGCGCATTCCCGCTTCCGCGGCCCCGCATCGGCGCGCGCGCCCGGGGCGCGGGGGCGGAAGGTCGCGCTGGCACGCTTGCTGCTGAAAGGGCGCGGTACGTCTTTCCCAACCGCCATAAGGATATCAAGACATGCCCTCGCTGCCCCGAACGCTGGCCCTGTGCGCCGCGGCGCCGCTCGCCCTTTCGGCCGTCGCGGCCCGGGCCGAGGACGCGCCCGACTTCACGCTCACGCCGAAGCTCGCCGTGTACAGCGAGTACGAGTACCGCGGCATCGCGCAGACCTCCGAGAAGCCCGCGGCGCAATTGAACCTCGACTTCGCCCACAAGAGCGGCTTCTACCTCGGCACGTTCCTCTCGAACATCAAATGGCTGCAGGACACCGCCGGGGCGAACGGCTTCTCGACGAACGCCAACGTCGAGTGGGACCTCTACGGCGGCTACCGCTGGGAGTTCGTGAAGGACTGGATCCTCGACGTGGGATACCTGCGCTACGAGTATCCGCGCTCGGGCGCGTTCCACCCCAAGCCCGACACCGACGAGGCGTACATCGGCGTCTCCTACGGCATCGCTTCCCTCAAGTACTCGCATTCGTTCAACGACACCTTCGGCGTGCCGCAGAGCAGTGGCTCCGACTACATCGAGCTCGGCCTCACCTATCCGTTGCCGATGCTGCCCTCGCTCGCGCTGAACGGCGTGCTCGGCCACCAGCGCTACAAGGGCACGCAGCCGAGCGGGTTCGACAACGGCGAG